>NZ_JBYISA010000023.1:0-127828 GCF_057708345.1 Streptomyces sp. bgisy130 | reverse complement strand
GGGTGGGAAAAACCTTGTGGGTGGACCCGTAGTGGTCCGGTGCGGGCCGTAGGGCCCGGTTATGCCTTACGGCGGCCAGCCCCCACCCACCGTCACCAACTCCCCCAACGGGAGGGGACGGGCCGGAGGGGCCGGTGTGTGGGACGTAAAGCGAAGCAGTCCCACACACCGGCCCCGGAGGTCCGTCACCGCACCCAACAACCACCCAGCCCGCCGCAGGCGTAACGGCGAGCAACACCCACGGCGGGAAAGCCGAAAACGCGGGAGGACAATGACACCGTGAATGACCTCGACACTTTCGCGCGCCTCCTCACCCCCGAGGGCCAGGCCCTGCTGACAGAGCTGCGGGACTACGACCCGTCGGATGAGCTGGCGGCAGCCACCCGGCTGCGGCGCGAGCACCCCGCAGGGCTCGTTTCCGCCGCGCTCGGGCAGGCGCGGCTCCGGCAGCGGGCCGCGGCGAAGTTCGGGGCGGACGCGGGGCGGATGTACTTCACGCCCAACGGGGTGGAGCAGTCCACCCGCGCCACGGTGGCAGAGCACCGTGCGCGCCGGCTCGCCGGGCTGGGCGTCCGTACGCTGGCCGACCTGTGCTGCGGTATCGGGGGCGACGCGATCGCGCTGGCGCGGGCGGGGATCCGGGTGCTGGCTGTGGACCGTGACCCGCTGGCGTGTGCGGCGGCGCGGGCCAACGCGGAAGCGCTGGGGCTCGCGGAGCTGATCGAGGTGCGCTGTGCGGATGTGACGGAGGTGGACACCGCGGGGTATGACGCGGTGTTCGTCGATCCGGCGCGGCGCAGCAAGGCGCGGGAAAAGGGGGCGGCGCGCAGCGCCTCGGTGAGGGGCGGTGGCCGGGCGACGGGTGGGCGGATTTTCGATCCGGAGGCGTACTCGCCGCCGTTGTCCTGGGCGGTCGAGGCGGCCCGTCAGGCACCGGTCGCGGCGCTGAAGATCGCGCCGGGGGTGCCGCACGAGGCGCTGCCCGAGGATGCCGAGACGGAGTGGATCTCGGACGGGGGCGATGTCAAGGAAGCCGTGGTGTGGTTCGGGACCGGTGAGGGTGGTGTGCCCCGCCCGGTGGCCGGTGGCCGTCGCGCCACTCTGCTGCCCGCGGGGGATTCGCTGCTCGGGACCGGGCTGCCGGATCCGTCCGCGGCGCCGGCCGAGGAGGCCGCACCCGTCGGTCCGGTCGGCGACTGGCTGTACGAGCCGGACGGGGCGGTGATCCGGGCGCATCTCGTCGCGGATGTCGCCGCGCGGATCGACGGGCGGCTGATCGACCCGACGATCGCCTACATCACCGCGGACCGGCTGGTCGGGACGCCGTACGCGACGGCCTATGCGATCACCGATGTGCTGCCGTTCCACGTCAAGCGGCTCAAGGCGCTGCTGCGGGAGCGCGGGGTCGGGATCGCGGTGATCAAGAAGCGGGGCTCCGCGGTGGAGCCCGAGGAGCTGCGCAAGAAGCTGAAGCTCGGCGGCGGCCGCAGGTCCTGCACGATCTTCCTCACCCGGGTCGCCGGCGCCCCGACCATGCTGCTGGGGCATCCGGCCACGGACCCGGTCACGCCAGGTCGGTGAGGTCCTCGGCGTAGATCTGGGAGAGCGGCTGCGGGCCGATGTACTGCTGGCAGGTGCACTGGCCCGCCTCGTACTGCACCGGCCTGTGGTCGGCGTCCCAGGCGACCGCCATCTCCACCCGCTCATGACACTTGCCCTTTTTGTCATGCTTGGCGAGGTGGTGGGTGCAACCGCACACCGGCTCCGGCGGCTTCTGGGCGGCGGCCAGCTCCTGCCGCTCCTGGCGGGCGGTCTCCAGGCGCTCCATCTTGCGTTCGTGCCGGGTGCGCAGCGCGGTGCGGGCGGTGTCGGCGATCTTCGCGAAGCCGCCCGCCATGAAGAAGATGAAGACCCACCAGAACCAGTCCACCGCCTGCCGCCTCCCCACACGCACGCCCGGTGCTCCAGTCAGGGTAAGACCTTGAGCCGGACGCCGGGTTGGGGAGCGGCGCGAGGACTCGCAGAAGTACAAAACGAGTCCTCGCCGGGCCTCAGGAGTAGAGGTTGTGCTTGCTCATCTCGTGGACGTGGTCATGGTCGTGGGAGTGGCCGTGCGGGTGGGCGGCGGCGTCCTCGGGGGCCTCGCCGGGCACATGCGGCTCGGTGACCGGCAGCGACGAGTCCGCGGAGAGGTCCCAGGCGGAGGCCGGCCGGTTGCGGGCCACCATCTCCGCGCCCAGGGCCGCGACCATCGCACCGTTGTCGGTGCACAGCTTGGGCCGCGGCACCCGCAGGGTGATGCCGGCGTCCTCGCAGCGGCGCTGGGCCATCGCCCGCAGCCGGGAGTTGGCCGCGACCCCGCCGCCGATCATCAGGTGGTCCACGCCGTTGTCCTTGCAGGCCCGGACGGCCTTACGGGTCAGCACGTCCACCACGGCCTCCTGGAACGACGCCGAGACATCCGCCACCGGCACCTCCTCGCCGGCCGCCCGCTTGGCCTCGATCCAGCGGGCCACCGCCGTCTTCAGGCCGGAGAAGGAGAAGTCGTAGACCGGGTCGCGGGGGCCGGTGAGTCCGCGCGGGAAGCGGATCGCGTCGGGGTTGCCCTCGCGGGCGTAGCGGTCGATGACCGGGCCGCCGGGGAAGCCGAGGTGCAGCACCCGCGCGATCTTGTCGAACGCCTCACCCGCCGCGTCGTCGATCGTCGAGCCCAGCGGCCGGACGTCGGAGGTGATGTCCGGGGCCAGGAGGAGCGAGGAGTGGCCGCCGCTCACCAGCAGGGCCATGGTCGGCTCCGGGAGTGCGCCGTGTTCCAGCTGGTCGACGCAGATGTGCGAGGCCAGGTGGTTGACGCCGTAGAGCGGCTTGCCGAGGGCGTAGGCGTACGCCTTGGCGGCCGAGACGCCGACCAGCAGCGCACCGGCCAGGCCCGGTCCCGCGGTGACCGCGATCCCGTCCAGGTCGGAGGCCGCGACCCCGGCGTCCTTCAGGGCGCGCTGGATGGTGGGGACCATCGCCTCCAGGTGGGCGCGGGAGGCCACCTCCGGCACCACGCCGCCGAAGCGGGCGTGCTCGTCGACGCTGGAGGCGACCGCGTCGGCCAGCAGGGTGTGGCCGCGGACGATGCCGACACCGGTCTCGTCGCAGGAGGTCTCGATGCCGAGGACGAGCGGTCCGCCGCGTGAGTCAGCCATGGTTGTCAAGTTCCTTGTACGGAGGGTGCTTCGGAGGAGGTCTGGGTGGTGCGGCGCATCACCAGGGCGTCGACGTTGCCGGGCTGGTAGTAGCCGCGGCGGAAACCGATCGGCTCGAAGCCGAAGCGCTCGTAGAGGCGCTGGGCGCGGAGGTTGTCGACCCGTACCTCCAGCAGCACCTCATGGCATTCGAAGTCCGTTGCCGCGCCCAGGAGTTCGGTCAGCAGCCGGGCGCCGAGGCCGCTGCCCCACTGGTCCCGGGCGGTGGCGATGGTCTGGATGTCGCCGGTGCCGTCGATGGCGGCCAGCCCGCCGTAGCCCACGATCCGGCCCGCCCCCGAGTCGCCCTCATGGGCGCCTCCCCCGGACGCTGTCCGGGGTGCCCCCCGGCGCGGCGGCCCCTCCCATTCGGCGACGAGATAGCGGCGGGTGGCGAACGGCCCGCGGGCATGCGCCAGCTCGGACCAGAACATGCCCGGCGACCAGGCGTCCTCGGGGAACAGCTCCCGCTCCAGCTCCAGCACCGGCGCTATGTCCCACCAGCGCATCTCGCGCAGCGCGGCCCCGGGCCGGGCGTCGTCGCCGCGCGCAGACGCCGGGGAGCGGGGCTCGGATGACGGGCGGGAACTCACCGGGGAGTGACCACCTTGTAGTTGGCGGGGACCTGGGCGTCCGGACGGCGCAGATACAGCGGCTGCGGCGGCAGCAGCTCCTCCCCCGCCGCGAGCTTCAGGGCGGCCAGGTCCGCCAGCGCGCCGGCGGACTGGTGCTCGGGCGCCTCGCGCCGTACGCCGGTGAAGACCGTGTCGTAGAGCACCGCGCCCGCGCCCACCGCCGGGACGCCGGCTACCTGGTCGGCGAGGTCCGCGGGGCGGTCGACGGCCGGGTCGGTCAGCCGGGTGCGGGCATTCTCGTAGCGCGCCCAGTAGACCTCTTTGCGGCGGGCGTCGGTGGCCACGACGAAGGGCTCGGTCAGCCCGGAGGCGTGGGCGAGGCCGTCCAGGGTGCACAGACCGTGCACGGGTACGCCGAGCACGGACCCGAAGGTGGCGGCGGTCACCAGGCCGACGCGCAGCCCCGTGTACGGGCCCGGGCCCACGCCGACCACGATGTCGCTGACCGCGTCGAGCCGGTGCCCGGCCTCGGCCAGCACCCGGTCGACGGCGGGCAGCAGCAGCTCGCCGTGCCGGCGCGCGTCCACCTGGCGGGACTCGGCGAGAACGCGGGTGCCGTCATGGAGCGCGACGGTGACGGCGGGGGTGGCGGTGTCAAGAGCTAGCAGCAGCACGTCCTTAAGACTACGGCTCGGCGGGTGGTTCCCGTTCCCGGTGCTACCGTCGCCCCCGTAGCCCAGCAGCAAGCAGCCCGGCCTCCAGGCCCGGGACTCCCCGCCGGCGGCAGGGAGAGGGAGGAAAGGTGGCACAGCGGTGCCCGGTAAGAGCAGCACGATCGTCACCGCGCTGACCACGGCGGCCCTGGTCGTGGTCGGAGTGCTCGGCTACCAGGCCGCGGCGTCCGCCCCGGACACCCTCACCCAGGCCCGCAGCGACGGCCGGCACAGCAGCCCCGAGAAGCAGCCGGCCAAGCAGGGCAAGAAGCCCAAGGCCCCGGCTCCGGCCCCGGTCCCGGCGGCGTCCGGCACCGGCCAGCGGATCGTCTACTCGCTCGGCGCCAAGCGGGTCTGGCTGGTCGGCGCGCAGGGCAAGGCGCTGCGGACGTTCGCGGTCACGCCGAGCACGGTCAGCCCGCCGCCGGGGTCCTACGCGGTCGCCTCGCGGTCGGTCAGCGTCACGGGCTCGGACGGGATCGCGATCGAGCACGTGGTGCGGTTCGCCAGTGTCAGCGGGGTCACGGTCGGCTTCAGCGCCGCCGTGGACGGCTCGCGGCCCGACCCGGGCGCGGGGAAGAAGACCGGCGGCATCCGCGAGTCCCGTGCGGACGGCAAGGCCATGTGGGACTTCGCGCCCACCGGCACCAAGGTCGTCGTGGTCTCCTGACCGCCCGGCTCCCGTACGGTCCGCCGTTCGCCCCTACGGGCTACGCCGCGTCGCGGCCTCCGGTGGACGCCGGCTCCTCGGGCTCCTCCGCCGCCGGCTCCGCGGGCTTGTCCTGACGGGCCTCCTCGGCGGCGTCGGGGGGCGTGGAGACCGCGCTGGCCGCGGCGCACGCCGCCAGCAGCTCATTCATCGTCGGCGTCTCGCGGGCGGCGCGCCCGGCCGCCGCGACGGGGCCGCCCTCGCGGCCGTCAGGCGTGGGGAAGGGCTGGTGGGCCGGCATGGACGCCTCCTGGGGCTCCTGCGACAGAAGCTAGGCTGGCTACTTAGGCTCACCTAACTGGGGTCTCCACCCCATGTGACCACGCCCGGCACCGGGTGCGCAACATCTTACCGACGGCTTGTCGGAAACTACCGGGCACCTGGCCCGGTCCCCGGCCGGGCCGGACCGCCGCCGTGGCCGTCCCGCGCCGCCGTCAGCAGGTCTCCAGCGCGGGCAGACCGGCGTCCGCCCAGCGCGCGCCGAAGCCGGTGACCGTCACCTCGCGCACATCGTCCGCGTCGGCCTCCGGCGCCGCCGGACCGTCGTCCCCCACGGCGCGGCCGATCACCACATGCAGCCGGTCATCGGACAGCTCCTCGACCTTGCCCTCGCCCCACTCCACGACCACCACCGACTCCGGCAGCGAGACATCGAGGTCCAGGTCCTCCATCTCGTCCAGCCCGCCAACGAGCCGGTAGGCGTCGACATGCACCAGCGGGGGGCCGCCGGCCAGCGAGGGGTGGACCCGGGCGATGACGAAGGTGGGAGAGGTGACGGCGCCGCGCACGCCCAGGCCCTCACCCAGGCCGCGGGTCAGCGTCGTCTTGCCGGCCCCCAGCTCACCGGTGAGCAGGACGAGGTCGCCGGGGCGCAGCAGCGGGGCCAGGCGGCGGCCCAACTCCTGCATCTGTTCGGGGGACTTGACGGTGATGTGCGCCATCGCGCCGGTGGTGCTCATGCCGCAAATGGTACGGCCTGCCCCTCTCCCGACCACCACCCCTCAACGACGCCCCTGCGGGACGGCAGCCTTGCTCCGCCGCCCGCCACCCCTCGATGACGCCGCTATGGCCGGAGGCAGCAACAGCCTGCCGGGGGTGGCCGGTGCCCCCGGCAGGCCGGGCACTCAGGCGCGGGCGTGCCGGGAGCTGCGGGCCGCCGCGCCGGCCCGTTCCACCAGGGACACCAGGTGCTCGTTGACCAGCTCGGGCCGCTCCAGCATCACCAGATGCCCGGCGCCGGGGACACAGACCAGCTCCGCGTCGGGCAGCACCTCGGCGATCGTCCGGCTGTGGTCGGCCGGGGTGATCAGATCGCTCTCCCCGGCGAGCACCAGCGAGGGCACCGCGTCGTACGCGACCAGCGCCTCGGTCTTGTCATGCACCGCGAACGCCGGGAAGAACTCGGCGACCACATCGATCGGGGTCGCCTCGATCAGCCGCTCGCCGAACCGCGCGATGCCCGGGTCCACCTTCTCCGGCGTCCCGAACGAGTACCGCTTGATCAGCCCGGCGAACAGATCGGCGGTGGCCCGCCGCCCGCGCTCGACGATCTCGCGCTGCCAGCCCAGCGCCTTCAGCACACCCGGCGCGAGCCAGTGGAACGCCTTGACGCCCATGGACGGCAGCCCGAAGCCGACCTCGCTGAGCCGGCCCGCGGAGGTGCCGATCAGGGCCACCCCGACCACCCGCTCCGCGACGTATTCGGGGAACTGGTCGGCCAGCGCCATCACCGTCATCCCGCCCATGGAGTGCCCGACCAGCACGATCGGCCCCTCGGGCACCGCGGCGTCCAGCACCGCCTTCAGGTCCCGGCCCAGCAGGTCGATGGTGACCGGTTCCGTGCCGTCGATCTGGCCGTGGCCGCGCGAGGAGCGGCCGTGGCTGCGCTGGTCCCAGTGGACGGTACGCACCGCGCCGCGCAGCGCGGAGCGCTGGAAGTGCCAGGAGTCCTGGCTGAGGCAGTAGCCGTGGCTGAAGACGACCGTGGGGGCCGGGGCGCGCCGGCCCAGCGCCGCCGTCAGCCGCTTGCGCAGACCGCCCTGGGCCTCCTGCGCGGCCCGTGCCTCCTTGCCGCGCACCGGCTTGGCGGACCGGTCGGCCTTGCCGCCCTTGCCGTTCCTGCCCTTGCCCGGGTGGCCGTCCTTCTCCGGCCGGCCCGTCTCCACGCCCGGCTCGTCGACCTCGTAATACAGCTCGGTACCGTCCTCGGCGATCGCCGCGCCCGGTGTGCCGCGCAGCGTGCCGTACGGGCCGGAGGCGTCCAGCGCGAGCCGGGCCCGGCGGCGCATCCCGCGGCCGACGGTCATCCGCTCTATCGCCACACCGGCCGCGGCACCCGCCGCGACCACCCCGATCGCGGCCCCGGCCACGCCGGCGTGCCGGCCCGCCCGTGCCCAGTTGCCGGCCGCCTCGACGGCCGTCTCGACCGCCTGCGCGGCGGCCTCCTGTCCCTCGGTCATGCCGTACCCCCCGTGAGCGCGCTGTCTCCTCCGGCTTCGCTCCGTATGCCGCTGTCCACATAGACGCGCGGGACCCGGCTTCCGATCCGGGTGACGATCTCGTAGCCGATGGTTCCGGCCACCCTGGCCCAGTCCTCCGCGGTCGGCTCACCGCGGTCCCCCGGGCCGAACAGCACCGCCGGGTCACCCGGCTCGGCGCTGTCGCCGCCCAGGTCGACCACGAACTGGTCCATCGCGATCCGCCCGGCGACCGTCCGCCACTTGCCGGCGACCAGCACCGGGCCGGTGCCGGAGGCGTGCCGCGGGATGCCGTCCGCATAGCCGAGCGGGACCAGCGCCAGGGAGGTCTCCCCGGGCGTCGTGTAGTGGTGCCCGTACGACACGCCGTGGCCGCCCGGGACGCGCTTGACCGAGGCGAGCGCGGCCTCCAGCGTCATCGCGGGCCGCAGCCCGAAGTCCTGTGAGGTCCCGACCTCGGGGCTGGGCGAGATGCCGTAGATGCCGATACCGGTACGGACCAGGTCGAAGTGCGCCTCGGGGAGGGTCAGCAGCGCCGGGGTGTTGGCGATATGCCGCACCTCGGGGTGCAGCCCGGCCCGCTCGGCGGTCCGCAACCCCTCCTGGAAGACGGTCAGCTGGGCGGCGATCGAGGGGTGGCCGGGCTCGTCGGCGCAGGCGAAGTGCGACCAGACGCCGCTGACGGTCAGCGTGCCCTCGGCCTCGGCGGCCCGGGCCGCGGCGGTCAGCGCGGGCCAGTCGGCGGGGGCACAGCCGTTGCGGCCCAGCCCGGTGTCGATCTTGAGCTGGACCCGGGCGGGCCGGCCGCACTCCCGGACCGCCGCGGTCACCTCGCGCAGCGCCCACAGCCCGCTCACCGAGACCTCGATGTCCTGCTCGATGGCCCGGCGCCAGGGGCCGCCCGGCGTCCACAGCCAGCACAGCAGCCGCCCGGTGTCACCGGCCGCCCGCAGCGCGAACGCCTCCTCGGGCAGCGCCGTGCCCAGCCAGCCCGCACCGGCCTCACGGGCGGCGCGCGCACAGCGCACCGCTCCGTGTCCATAGCCGTCGGACTTGACCACGGCCATCAGCTCTGCCCGGGGTGCGCGGTCCCGCAGTGCACGGACATTCGACCGCACGGCGGCGAGGTCGATGGCGGCACGGGCGCGCTTCGCTGTCTCGTTCATCCCCCTCAGTGTCGCAGGCGACGCCGCCGGGCCCCGGGGGACGGGCGCGGAAACCGTGCTCACACGCCGGGCTTCCGCCCCCAGACGTACACGGTGTCGCCCTGCCTCAGCACTTCCCACGCCCGCCGCGCGTCCGTCATGGTGAGGTTGACGCAGCCGTGCGAGCCGGCGCCCGAGAAGATGTCCTCGTAGACGCCGTGCAGCGCCTCACCACGGTCGAAGAACTGGGCGTAGGGCATCCGCGTGCCGTAGAGGTTCGAGATGTGGTGCCGGTGGCGCAGATAGATCCGGTACGAGCCGGTGCGGGTCTCCATCGTCGGCGCCCCGCTGCGGATCGCCACCGGTTCGAGGATCACCCGGCCGCCCTGCTGCACCCACATCAGCTGCCGGTTCAGGTCGACACACGCGGTCCGCTGGACGAGGGCGGGGCAGTGCCCGGCCCGGTTGGGGTCCTTCCTGGCCCGCATCACCCGCACGATCGCCCCCGTGACCGGGCCGGCGAAGCCGGTCGCCGGCGCGATGCGGTGGGCCTGCTGGAACCGCCGGATCGCCCGGCAGTCTCCGGTGCTCTGCCGCCCGTCCACCTGCCGCCTCAGGTAGCGCTCGGCCTGCCGCTGGTAGGGCCCGGTGGAGGCGCTGCACCGGGCCGCCCGGCCGGCGGGCGCCGCCTCGGACCGCGGCACGTACTCGATGTGCCGGGGCCGGGTGGTCTCCCGCACCGCGCGCGGCAGCCCGGGGACCAGGCCGGGCAGGCGGTACGCGGCGGACGGGGACGCCACGGTGGGCGACGGCGCCACGGCCACCGCGGGCGGCCCGGCGACAACGAGGAGCGAGGCGCAGACCAGCAACGCCGAAAGGGTGCGTTTCATGCCCTCACGCATGCCGTGGACACGCGGCCGGACCGCCCGCCGGGCACCAGGTTCGCCCTGGTGCCCGCACCGTTCCCCCGCGGGGCGTAACGCCCGCCCCGGAAGCTGTCAGTGCGTCACATCACGCCAGGCGGCGCCCAGATGGGCGGCGACCTCGGAGGCCAGGACCGGCGCGCCGACCGGCCCGGCCGCCCGGCGCGCCGCCAGCCCGTGCAGATACGCGCCGACGGATCCGGCGTCCCGCGCCGGGAGGCCCGCGGCGAGCAGCGACCCGGTCAACCCCGACAGCACATCCCCGCTCCCGGCCGTCGCCAGCCAGCTCGTCCCGGTGGGGTTGACCCGTACGGGACCGTCCGCCTCCGCCACCAGCGTCGTCGAGCCCTTGAGCAGCACCGTGGCCCCGTAGCGCGCCGCCAACTCCCGTACGGAGGCCAGCCGCGCCGCCTCGACCTCCTCGCGCCCGCGCCCGAGCAGCGCGGCGGCCTCCCCCGCGTGCGGCGTCAGCAGCGTCTCCGCGGTCCGCTCCCGGACCCGCTCGGGCGTCAGGAAGCGCAGGCCGTCCGCGTCCACCAGCACCGGCACATCCGCCGCCAGCACGTCCTCCAGCGCGTCCGCCTCGTCCCCGATGCCGGGCCCGATCACCCACGCCTGCACCCGGCCCGCCTTGTCCGGCGGCCCGGGATGCACCAGCGTCTCCGGGAAGCGCGCCAGCACCGCGTCGGCGGCCGGCCCGACATACCGCACGGCCCCCGCGCCGCCCCGCAGCGCGCCCGCCACCGCGAGCACCGCCGCCCCCGGATACCGCGCGGACCCGGCGACCACCCCGACCACGCCGCGCCGGTACTTGTCGCTCTCGGGCGCCGGACGCGGCAGCAGCTCCGCCACGTCCGCGTGCTGCAACGCCTCCAGTTCGGCCTCCTGCGGCAGCCTGAGCCCGATGTCGACCAGCCGCAGCGCGCCCGCCCGCTCCCGCGCCGGATCGATCAGCAGCCCCGGCTTGTACGCGCCGAACGTCACCGTCGCATCGGCCCGTACGGCCTCCCCGTGCACCTCGCCGCTGTCCGCGTCCACCCCGCTGGGCAGATCGACCGCCACCAGCCGCGCCGACTCCCATGCCGCCCGCGCGAGTTGCGCGGCCTCCGGGCGCAGCCCGCCGCGCCCGCCGATCCCGACGATGCCGTCCACGACGAGGTCGGCCCGGCCGATGTCCCGCGGCGCGTCGTCCGACACCCGTCCCCCGGCCGCCCGCAGCGCGGCCAGTCCGCCCTGGTGGGCCCGTTCGGGCGACAGCAGCACCGCCGCCACCCCGGCCCCCCGCCGGGCCAGCCGGGCGCCGGCGTACAGCGCGTCCCCGCCGTTGTCACCGCTGCCCACCAGCAGCACCACCCGGCTGCCGTACACCTTGCCCAGCAACTCCCCGCAGGCCACGGCCAGTCCGGCCGCCGCCCGCTGCATCAGGGCTCCTTCGGGCAACCGGGCCATGAGCTCCCGCTCGGCGGCCCGTACGGTCTCCACGCTGTAGGCAGTCCTCATGCCGCCAAGTCTCGCCCCTGATCCACCGGGTGCGGGGGATTTCCCCCGCCCGGAGACGTCCGGGGACGGCGCCCGCCGCGGCGGACCGGACGGGCGCCGTTCACGCTCACCCCTCGGCGATCACCACGGCGGAGGCGACCCCCGCGTCATGGCTCAGCGACACATGCCACGACCGGACCCCGAGCTGCACCGCCCGCGCCTCGACCGTGCCCTGCACCCGCAGCCGCGGCTGCCCGCTGTCCTCGACGTACACCTCGGCATCGGTCCAGTGCAGCCCGGACGGCGCCCCGAGCGCCTTGGCCAGCGCCTCCTTGGCGGCGAACCGCGCCGCCAGGGACGCGATGCCGCGCCGTTCCCCGCTCGGCAATATCAGCTCGTCCTCGATGAACAGCCGGTGCGCCAGCTCCGGCGTGCGCTCCAGCGCCGCGCCGAAGCGGTCGATCTCGGCGACATCGATCCCCACCCCGATGATCACTCCACCGTCACCGACTTGGCGAGGTTGCGCGGCTGGTCGACCTCGTTGCCGCGGGCGGTGGCCAGCTCACAGGCGAAGACCTGCAACGGGACGGTGGACACCAGCGGCTGGAGCAGCACCGGAGTCCGCGGGATCCGTACGAGGTGGTCGGCGTAGGGCACCACCGTCTCGTCGCCCTCCTCCGCGATCACGATGGTCCGCGCCCCCCGGGCCCGGATCTCCTGAATGTTCGACACGATCTTGTCGTGCAGCACCGACCGCCCCCGCGGCGACGGCACGACCACGACAACCGGCAGATCGTCCTCGATCAACGCGATCGGCCCGTGCTTGAGCTCCCCGGCCGCGAAGCCCTCCGCATGCATGTACGCGAGCTCCTTGAGCTTCAGCGCACCCTCCAGCGCCACCGGATAGCCCACATGCCGCCCGAGGAACAGCACCGTGTTCTTGTCGGCGAGCGAGCGCGCCAGCTCCCGTACCGGCTCCATCGTGCCGAGCACCTGCTCCACCTGCGTGCCGATGGCGGCCAGTTCACGCACCACCGCCCGGATCTCGTCGCCCCACTTCGTGCCCCGCACCTGCGCGACGTACAGCGCCACCAGATAGCAGGCCACCAGCTGGGTCAGAAACGCCTTCGTCGACGCCACCGCCACCTCGGGCCCGGCGTGCGTGTACAGCACCGCGTCCGACTCCCGCGGGATGGTCGACCCGTTCGTGTTGCAGATGGCGAGCACCTTCGCGCCCTGCTCCCGCGCATGCCGCAGCGCCATCAGGGTGTCCATCGTCTCGCCGGACTGGCTGATCGCGATCACCAGCGTGTGCCGGTCCAGGATCGGATCGCGGTACCGGAACTCACTCGCGAGCTCCGTCTCGCACGGAATCCGCGTCCAGTGCTCGATCGCGTACTTGGCGATCATCCCCGCGTGGTACGCCGTCCCGCAGGCCACGATGACGACCTTGTCGACCTCGCGCAGCACCTCCGGCGGGATCCGCACCTCGTCCAGCGACAGCACGCCCGACGCGTCGATCCGCCCCAGCAGCGTGTCCGCGACGGCCTTCGGCTGCTCCGCGATCTCCTTGAGCATGAAGTAGTCGTAGCCGCCCTTCTCGGCGGCCGAGGCGTCCCAGTCCACGTGGTACTCCCGCACCTCGGCGGGCGCCCCGTCGAAGCCGGTGACCGTCACGGCCTCCCGGCGCAGCTCCACGACCTGGTCCTGGCCCAGCTCGATCGCCTCGCGGGTGTGCGCGATGAACGCCGCCACGTCGGAGGCGAGAAACGCCTCACCGTCCCCCACCCCCACCACCAGCGGCGAGTTCCGGCGCGCCCCCACCACCACGTCCGGCTCATCCGCATGCACCGCGACCAGCGTGAACGCCCCCTCCAGCCGCCGGCACACCTGCCGCATCGCCTCGGCCAGCTCCCCACACGACGAGTACGCCTCGGCGAGCAGATGCGCCACGACCTCGGTGTCCGTCTCCGACGCCAACTCATGGCCCCGGTCGGTCAGTTCGGCACGCAGCCCGGCAAAGTTCTCAATGATCCCGTTGTGCACGACCGAGACCCGCCCGGCGTTGTCCAGATGGGGATGCGCATTCTCATCGGTGGGCCCGCCATGCGTCGCCCACCGGGTGTGCCCGATCCCCGTCGCCCCGGCCGGCAGCGGACGATCCGCCAGCTCCTTCTCCAGGTTGGCCAGCTTCCCGGCCTTCTTGGCCGCCGCCAGCCCCCCATCGGCCAACACGGCAACCCCCGCCGAGTCATACCCCCGGTACTCCAGCCGCTTCAGCCCGGCCAGAACAACATCAAGGGCGCTCTGCCCGCCCACATATCCCACGATTCCGCACATGGGGGCAGCGTACGCCGCGGGCCTGCGAAGGGTCCGCGACGTACCGCGCGTACGGCGGATCAGCGGCCGAGGCGGCCGTTCTTCAGCGCACCCAGGAAGGCACCCCAGGCTTCCGGGCCGTGGAACTGCGTGCCCGCGGCGCGATCCTTACTATCCCGGACAGCCCGGCCACCGTTGGCCGTGCAGGCAACCTCCACGCACTCCTGGTTGATCCCCTGCGAGGCTCTGGCCTTGACGAACTCGGTGACGATCTCACGGCTCTCTAGCGAGGTCACTTCTCACCCTCCGGCATGTTCGCTATCGCTTTATCGAGGAACGTCAGGCTCTGCTTACGGCTCAGCGCCGCAGACCGGAGCGCTTCAAAGATGCGGGCATGCTTGGCGACATCGTCCAGATCCTCAATGATCACCGTGCTGGTCGTACTGTCGAACGCAACGGCTTCCGGCGCGGGCTCCGGTCCGAACGAGAAGATGGAGAAGTGCGACGCCATGTGCGCGGCACCCCATTCCGAGTACGGGAGAACCTGCAGCGTGACATTCTTTCGCTGGGCCAGCTCATGAATGTGTGTCAGCTGCTCCCGGTGCACTTCCCATGACGGCATCGGGGCAGTCAACGCCGGCTCCCAGACGACCGCGGCGAATTGCGCCCCACCCTCTTCGATGACTCGCTTTCGCTCCCGCCGAACTGCCAGGGCCTTCTCGACGGTTTCCGCGGAATGCGTCGTGTGGCTGCCGTCGACGAGCGTCTTGAGATAGCCCGGCGTCTGCAACAGCCCGGGAATGAACAGGGGCTGCCACGTCCGGATGTAGGAGGCGTCGACCTCCAGCGCGATCAGGTCGGCATGCTCCTCGCTCACCATTCCCGCATAGTCGAGCCACCAGCCACGCTTGTTGCTCACCCTGGCGAGGTGCTCCAACTGCGTTCGTGCGTTCGCGTCTGACACCTCGTAGAGGTCCAGCAGCACACGGACGTCCCCGACGCGCGACGCGCTGATACCTCCTTCAACGCGGCTGATCTTGGCGATCGAGCAGCCCAGCGCCTCGGCTGCATGCTCCTGGTCGAGCCGAGCGGCGAGCCGGTACCGCTTGAGCGCCGCACCGAGCCGCCGACTACGCACCGTGGGCTTCCCACCTACGGGCATGCCACCTCCCTGTCGTACACATCCAGGATGCACAGTAACCCCCCGCGCACGCCAGGTAATTGAGACTCAGCGCAGCTCGCAAATTTACAACTATCGGGGACTTGCGACTTGCGCGCATGCAGTCCTAGCGTCGGAAGCGTCACTCCGTGTCGCCGATCAAGGGCACTGAGTGATCAAGGTTTCGCCTGCCCACCACCCTTGGGGGACACATGTCCGGGCGCACGAGCATCAAAAGGTTCCGGGTCCGCAGGGACTCCGTCGCCGCCGCACGACTCCACGTCAGAACGACTCTGAACGCCTGGAAACTCGGCGGCCTGATCGAGGACAGCGTCCTCATCACCAGCGAACTGACCACCAACGTCATCAACCACGCCAAGGGCACGGGCGACTACTTCGAGCTGGCTTTACGCCGCCGCAACGGCATCCTGGTCCTGGAGGTGGCTGACTCCTACCAGTGGCGGATGCCTGAGCTGCGGAAGGCCGCCCCGGACGATCTCTCCGGCCGCGGCCTGTTCCTCGTGGACGCCCTCTCCCAGCACTGGGGCGTACGGCCGCGCAACCCCGGCAAGACGGTCTGGGTGCATCTGCCGGTCGGGCACGTAACACAGCTCTGAGCAGGCCGGGTTCCCGCTGAGGCGGACTGCGTCGCGAGCCTCAGACCCAGACTCAGCGGGAAGACTTCATCACCGGCCGCCTTCAGCCACCGCCTCGGCGTCCGGAAGGAAACCCTTCAGATACCGCGAACGGCTGTCCTTCATCACCATGCGTGCGAGGAACAGACATCCGCACGCGACGAGGCAGAGTATGAACGCCGCCCAGCGCCCGACACCGAAACCGACAGCGCCCAGGGCAACAACCCCGGCCACGAGCCACCGCAGCCCCTGGGCGTGCAACTTCGGATCCCATGCAGGGTACGGACGAATCGCTCGCAGACTGTCCCCCTCAGGGAGAGAATCAGCGGTCGGTACCGGGGCGCCCTCGGGGCACTCCGATTCCCCAGCAACCCGGAGGACGCCCTGCAAGCACCGTTGCCCGTCCAGCACCAGCATCGCCCGCACCCTCTTCGTCCCGGGGCGATTGACGACGGCGAATTTCACCCAGTACAGCTTCGCTTCAAGTCCCTTGATTTCCTGGGAAAGGCGTGACGGGTCGATCACCGGATCAACGATGAGATCCCACTCGTACCCTTCGAGTTCCACTCGCGTTTTCGGCCGGGAAGTCGTGACGCCCTTGGCGTTCGTGGCGCTGTCCATCACCACACCCACGCCCTTCACTATGACAGGAAGCGAGCGACAAACGCCCTGCTTGAGTGGACGCCGCAATCCCCGGGACGCCTTGGGGAAACCGCCGAAGGACATGCCCCAGAGCAGCGAGCAGACAGCTACGAACAGGACAATGAATACGACGCCCCATTGAGCGGAGCCACCCGTCTTCTCTTCCAAGGCCGCGCGGTCACCGTCGGCGAGGACTCCGAACTTCGCCGAGGACGGCGCATAGAGCGCCCAGACCTTTTCGCCACGTTCCACCTGTCGATTCGAGGTGAATTCGACCCTCTCGGACCTGGTCTCGGCATCGAATGGCACAGAGACCAGGGCGACCATCTCATAATGCCCGGAGTGCTTTTCCCGTACGTACTCGGAGGAGAGTACTTTCTGGACGGATACCGATTGGATGCCGCCCTTGGCCTCAACGATCCGAGCAGCTTCTGGGGAGAAGGAAACGGCCGCGTAAAAGAACAGCCCCACAGGGATGATGGTGGCCCACGCACCGGCGACAATCCACCCGTGATTCCGATCGGGCCACCAGTGCCTACATGTCCCGACCTTGCCCGCTTGAGGGACGGAGCCCCTCCGCAGACACGTCAAGGCACCAACCAGGCCGACCACCGTCAGCGCAAGGCAAGCCAGCAGATCCCACCGCGGAAGCGGCATGGAGGGCCGCACCAATGCGCGCACCACGGCGGCCAGCACTCCCACGCCAGCCGCCGTGAGGCAAGCATTTACGAGACGGGTCCGAGTCATCCGAAAGTATCCCTAACGCTTCGATTCTGGGGCGCAGAGCGGGCCTCAGGCTTCTTTTCCTCCCCCTCATCATCTCCCTGAGCCGCCGCCTGACCTGCCCCCGCCAGGCCGGCGCTGATCCCGCCCATCGGGCCGTCGATCGACATGGAGGGGGCGTCCCGCGGAGGCGCCGGAACGAAGCCTTCGGGCGCCTGAAATCCTTCGGTCGGCTGGTTGAGACGTCCGATGCCTGCGACCGCCGCACCGCCCGCAGCACCACCGACGGCATTGGCGGCGGCGCCCCAGGCGATGTTCTCCCCATCGAACTTCTCACCAAATCCCAGCTTGACGCCCTCAGTGGCCAAGCCTCCGGTGACGTTGCCGGTAGCACCCCCTACAGCACCGCTCGCAACCTGATGGGAGAACTTCGTCCCTGCCTCCGCTACCTCCGCTACTTCGTCCGCTCCGCTTGCCGCACGGCCCGCCAATTTGCTTGTCACTTTGCTTGCCGCATAGAGCCCTGGTCCGGTCCCCACAACCGCACCCACCCCGCCCTGCCATGTCGCGTCCCACAGGTCCTTACCGCTCACCCCGTCGCCGGACCATGCCGCACCCGCTACGGAACCCGCGGAGTTTCCCGCCCAGTTGATGGCCACATTGGTGAGAAACTTGTTTGCCTTCGCGAGCTGGGTGACACGCCGAAACGTCGTAGCGATACGCGTGAGCATCGAGGCCAGACGGGCGGAAACCCGGGTGGCCTGCGCCGCAAGCCGGGTCGCGTTGGCGGCCGCGGCTGCCCCTCCGAACCCCAGCGTCACAAAGGACAGTGCGACCCCGACACCGATCGATACACCGATCTCGACGTAGATCCCGTGGATCTCGTCGTTGACCTCTTCGATGGAGTCGGCGGCGTCATCGAGCCCCTTCGCGGCATGGGTGAAGGTGGGCTCTGTCTTCTGAATGCCCGCCTTCAGCGCGTTCCAGTGGTGTTCGAAGGCATCGGCCGAATCGCCCTTCCAATGCTCACCGAGCGTTGCCTGTACCTTTTTGTCGAGGGCATCGAAAGCCTCCTCCAGCTCCGAGCCCATATTGCGCCAGGAAGTTGCTGCCGCCCTCAGAACGTCCGGCCGACCGCCGGGGTTAATGAGCTCCAGCCCCGCTTCGACGATCTCCTCGCCGACCCCTTCGTTGCTCACTTGTCCCCCCGCTTGAATGCGGCAGCGATATGCTCGTCCGACTCCTCGCTGTTTTTCACGTTCTGCTGCAAGAGCTGAGCGATCGCCTCGAGGTGCTTATGCAGCTTGCCCAGGGATTCCGACGTGTTCTCGGACAGTTCGATGTATGCGGAGGTGACCTCTTCAGACTCGGTCAGGAGGCCGAATCCATCGTGGATCGCCTCGGAGTCCGTCTTCCCCTTGAACCCTTTCAGAGCGCTCTCGATGTCATAGGCATAGCTAGCGAAATGTTTCCCTAACTTGCCGAGCTCAGCAGGTTCAATATGGAATTCTTTTGCCACCGAAGCCCCCGTGTGCCGTGTGTTGCTCAGACCCGCACCCGCACACAAAAAAGCAGGGCACAGCGCCCGAGCAGCTGACCCGGCCAGGCTAGGTAGCGCCAGGTGGCCGATCTGCGGAATCAGCCAGTCTGCGAGTACGCCATTTCAGCGACAATGTCGGGATCTGCCCCACACCGAACCCAGCAAAGTCCTGACAATGACGCCTCGTCAACATGGCTGAGCCGCAGCCCGTTGAGGGCAGTGGCCCCGACGCCCCTCAGTACCCCCGAGATATCCGCACATGCGCCTCCCGCACCGCCTCCAGGGACTCCTCGTCCGCCTCCACGTCCGCGCCGGGCCCGCCGCCCGGCTCGTAGCGCTCCAGGAAATCGGCGAGATCCTCGCCCAGGTCCTCGTCCGGCAGTTCCTCGGCCAGCTCGGCGTACACCTGGGCGGCGAAGCCGTCCGTGGTGAAGTCCGGACCGGTGTGGTCCGCGCCGGCGTTTCTCCCCCATGGCCGATGTCCCAGCAGACCGGCCTTACGCGTGCGCACCCGAACCCCCCTGATTCGTCCGCGGCCCGTCTCCGGGCCCTTCCCCGCCGCTGACCGTACCGGGCAATATCGACCGGGTACAGACAGGGTGGCCGAGAAACACCCAAGCCCACCCCGACATCCACAAGACCACCTTCCGGCGCCGTGCCGGCCACCCCGAGATGAACGGCGGGTGGCGGCTGCGCACAATGGGCGCGTGCCCCAGACGACCGATCCGCAGCAACGACGCCGCGCCGACAGCTCTCCGTACGTCGATCTGACGCGCGCACAGTGGAGCGCCCTGCGGGAGAAGACCCCGCTGCCCCTGACGGCCGACGAGGTCGAGCAGCTGCGTGGCCTGGGCGATGTCATCGACCTCGACGAGGTACGCGATGTCTATCTGCCGCTGTCCCGGCTCCTCAACCTCTATGTCGGCGCCACCAGCAATCTGCGCGGTGCGCTGAACACCTTCCTCGGCGACGCGGGCGGCGGCCCGCAGCCCGGCACCCCGTTCGTCATCGGGGTCGCGGGCAGCGTGGCGGTCGGGAAGTCCACCACCGCCCGGCTGCTTCAGGCGCTGCTGGCCCGCTGGCCCGAGCATCCGCGCGTCGAGCTGGTCACCACCGACGGCTTCCTCTTCCCCAATGCCGAACTGCACCGGCGCGGCCTGATGTCCCGTAAGGGTTTCCCGGAGTCCTACGACCGGCGCGCGCTGACCCGCTTCGTCGCGGCGGTGAAGTCCGGCAAGGCGCAGGTCACCGCGCCGGTCTACTCCCACCTGATCTACGACATCGTGCCGGGCGAGCAGCTGACCGTGCAGCGCCCCGACATCCTCATCGTCGAGGGCCTGAACGTCCTCCAGCCGGCGCTGCCCGGCAAGGACGGCCGCACCCGCCTGGGGCTCGCCGACTTCTTCGACTTCTCCGTCTACGTCGACGCCCGCACCGAGGACATCGAGAAGTGGTACCTCGGCCGCTTCCGCAAGCTGCGCGAGACCGCCTTCCAGAACCCGTTCTCGTACTTCCGCAAGTACACCCAGGTCTCCGAGGACGAGGCCCTCGACTACGCCCGCATGATGTGGCGCACCGTCAACAAGCCCAACCTGCAACAGAACGTCGCCCCGACCCGCGGCCGCGCCAGCCTGGTGCTCCGCAAGGGGCCGGATCACAAGGTGCAACGGCTGTCGTTGCGCAAGCTCTAGGGAGTGCGAACGCCGTGCTGCATCTGCGCCTGATCGTCCCGGGGGACCGTACGGACGAGGTGCTCCAGCTGCTGGAGCAGACCGTCGGGACCACCCATCTCGTCGTGCTGAGCGGGGCCGCCCGGGAGCCGCGGGGCGATGTGGTGCTGTGCGATGTCGCCCGGGAGGCCGGTGACGGACTGCTGGCCCGGCTGCGGGAGATGGGCCTCGACCGCAGCGGTTCCATCGCGCTGGAGCACATCGATCTGTCGCTGTCCCGGCGGGCCGACCGGGCGGAGGACGAGGCCCCCGGCGAGGGCGCGGACGCCGTGCTGTGGGAGTCGCTGACCGACGCCACCCACGAGGAGTCGACGCTGTCGGCCACCTACCTCGCGTTCCTGACCCTCGCGACGATGATCGCGGCCTGCGGAGTGGTCCTCGACAACGCCATCCTGATCGTCGGCGCGATGGCGGTCGGCCCCGAGTTCGGCCCGCTGGCGGGCATCTCCACGGCCCTGGTCCGGCGCGCCCCGCGGCCGGCCTGGCGCTCGCTGGTGGCGCTGGTCGTCGGCTTCGTCGTGGCCATGGTGCTGACCTGCGGCTTCAGCTACTTCATGGATGCGGTGGGGCTGTTCACCGAGCACCGGGTCGAGGGCCCGCGGCCCAATACGTCGTTCATCTGGCAGCCGGACTGGATGTCGTTCGTGGTGGCCTTCCTCGCCGGCATCGCCGGCACCCTCTCACTGACCTCGGCGAAGTCCGGCGCCCTGGTGGGCGTGGCCATCTCCGTGACGACCGTGCCCGCCGCCGCCAACGCCGCCGTCGCCTTCACCTACGGCGACTACGCGCAGACCTGGGGCTCCGTCGGCCAGCTCGGGCTGAACATGGTGGGCATTGTGATCGCCGGCACCCTCACCCTGGCCACACAGAAGCTGCTGTGGGCCCGGCACGGCACCCTCCCGGTCGCCGGCTAGCGACCGGAGTCGGGCTCGTCCCGGACCGGAGACAGCCGCCCCGGACCGGAAACGGCCTCGCCCCGGGGCGGCAAGGTGCCACCCCGGGGCGAGGCCGTTGCCGTGAGCGGCGGCCGCAGCCACCGCCCACGGCACTCATCCCAGCGCCGACTTGACCGCGTCCGCGAGCCGCTCGGCCACCGCACGGGCCTGCTCGATGTCCGCCGCCTCCACCATCACCCGCACCAGCGGCTCCGTACCGGACGGCCGCAGCAGCACCCGCCCGGTGGCGCCCAGCTCGCGCTCCGCCTCGGCGACCGCCGCGGTCACCTCGGGAGAGGTGGCCACCCGGGACTTGTCGACGTCGGGGACGTTGATCAGGATCTGCGGCAGCCGCTCCATGACGCCCGCCAGCTCGGCCAGCGGCTTGCCGGTCGCGGCGACCCGGGCGGCCAGCATCAGACCGGTCAGCGTGCCGTCACCGGTGGTGGCGTGGTCCAGCACGATGACGTGCCCGGACTGCTCGCCACCCAGCGCGAGGCCGTGCGCCTTCATCTCCTCCAGGACGTAGCGGTCGCCGACCGCGGTCTGGACGAGGTCGATGCCCGCGCCCTCCATGGCCAGTTTGAAGCCGAGGTTCGACATCACGGTGGCGACCACGATGTTCTTGCGCAGCGTGCCCGCCTCGCGCATGCCGAGCGCCAGGACGGCCAGGATCTGGTCGCCGTCGATCTCGTTGCCCGCACGGTCCACCGCCAGGCAGCGGTCCGCGTCGCCGTCGTGGGCGACACCCAGGTCCGCGCCGTGCTCGACCACGGCGGCCCGCAGCAGCTCCAGGTGCGTGGAGCCGCAGCCGTCGTTGATGTTCAGGCCGTCGGGTTCGGTGCCGATCGTGATGACCTCGGCGCCGGCCCGGGCGAACGCCTCGGGCGAGACCCGCGCGGCCGCGCCGTGCGCGCCATCGATGACGATCTTCAGCCCGTCCAGACGGTTGGGCAGCACGCCGACGAGGTGCGCGACATAGTTGTCGAAGCCCTCGTCATAGACGGTGACCCGGCCCACGCCGGCCCCGGTCGGCCGCTCCCAGGGCTCACCGGAGCTGTGCGCGCGGTAGGTCTGCTCGATCCGGTCCTCCAGCTCGTCGGCGAGCTTGTGGCCGCCGCGGGCGAAGAACTTGATGCCGTTGTCGGGCATCGGGTTGTGGCTGGCGGAGAGCATCACGCCGAGGTCCGCGCCGAGCGAGCCGGTCAGATACGCGACCGCCGGGGTCGGGAGCACGCCCACCCGCAGCACGTCCACGCCGGCGCTGGCCAGGCCCGCGACGACCGCGGCCTCCAGGAACTCACCGGACGCGCGTGGATCGCGTCCGACCACCGCCACCGGCCGGTGACCCTCGAAAGTGCCGGCTTCCGCGAGCACATGCGCCGCAGCGACCGACAGACCGAGCGCAAGCTCCGCCGTCAGATCCGCATTGGCGACACCGCGCACACCGTCCGTGCCGAAGAGTCGTCCCACTGGTGTCCTCCGAGTAGATGAGCTTGGACCAGAGCATTAAGTCCAGGTATACGCCCCTGGTCCCGGATAGCCGAACGCCCCGGCAGCACGGAGGTGCCACCGGGGCGTTCGCCAAGGTGCTGCACGGTGCAGCAGGCGCGATTAGCGCTTGCTGTACTGCGGCGCCTTACGGGCCTTCTTCAGACCGGCCTTCTTGCGCTCGACCGCACGGTCGTCACGCTTGAGGAATCCGGCCTTCTTCAGCGCCGGGCGGTTGTTGTCCACGTCCGCCTCGTTCAGCGCACGGGCCACACCCAGGCGCAGCGCACCGGCCTGGCCGGAGATGCCGCCGCCGGAGATGCGGGCGACGACGTCGTAGCGGTTGTCGAGCTCGAGCACCTTGAAGGGCTCGTTGACTTCCTGCTGGTGCACCTTGTTGGGGAAGTAGCCCTCAAGGGTGCGACCGTTGATCTTCCACTGACCGGTGCCCGGAACGATCCGGACGCGGGCGATGGCGTTCTTGCGACGGCCCAGGCCGGCCGCCGGCTGCGGGTCGCCGAAGCGGGAGGCGAGGGACTCGGAGGTGTACTCCGACTCCACGACCTCGGTCTCGGTGGTGTATTCCTCGACGGCGTCGTCGTTCTCGATGACGGTCTCGGGAGTGGTCTCGGCCACGATGCTCCTCAGATTCTCTGTCGTCTTAGGGGGTGGCCGGACTTACTGCGCGACCTGGGTGATCTCGAACGGGACCGGCTGCTGCGCAGCGTGCGGGTGCTCGGCACCTGCGTAGACCTTCAGCTTCGAGAGCATCTGACGGCCGAGGGTGTTCTTGGGGAGCATGCCCTTGATGGCCTTCTCGACGGCCTTCTCGGGGTTCTTGTCGAGCAGCTCGTCGTAGCGGACCGAGCGCAGACCGCCCGGGAAGCCCGAGTGGCGGTAGGCCATCTTCTGGGTCCGCTTGTTGCCGGACAGGTGCACCTTGTCGGCGTTGACGATGATGACGAAGTCACCCATGTCAACGTGCGGCGCGTAGACCGGCTTGTGCTTGCCCCGGAGGAGGGACGCGGCCTGGCTGGCCAGACGGCCCAGGACAACGTCCTGCGCGTCAATGATGTGCCACTGGCGCTGGACATCGCCGGGCTTGGGGCTGAACGTACGCACGTCTTAGCCTTCGCTTCTTAAGTGAATGGGTCCTGTACTGGTCGCCATGACCGATCCCGCAGCAGGGCGGCACTACGGGTGACGCAACCCGATCGTCCGCCGCTGGTTATCGGCCCAGGGACCGGCGTAAGGGCCCCTCACGTGAGATAGAGCAAGCCAATACGCATAACGAACCAGCAGAATACCGGGCCGTGCCCAGCGGGGTCAAAACGCCTCCCGAACCGGCGTGCGGTCCGGGGCGGCCCGGGGCGGCCCGCCCTACCGCTTCCGCTCCACCCGCCGCTCGTCCCACACCGGCTCCGCCGTCTCCCGCACCAGCCCGTCCGAGCCGAAGACCAGGAACCGGTCGAAGGACTTCGCGAACCACCGGTCATGGGTGACCGCCACCACCGTGCCGTCGTACGCCTCCAGCCCCTCCTGAAGCGCCTCCGCCGACTCCAGGTCCAGGTTGTCGGTCGGCTCGTCGAGCAGCAGGGCGGTCGTCCCGGCCAGCTCCAGCAGCAGGATCTGGAAGCGCGCCTGCTGGCCGCCGGAGAGCCGGTCGAAGCGCTGCTCGGCCTGTTTCTCCAGCTCATAGCGGCGCAGCGCCGACATGGCCTGGCCCTTGTCCTTGGCGTGTTCGGTCCACAGGACGTCGAGCAGGGTGCGGCCCAGCAGCTCGGGGTGGGCATGCGTCTGCGCGAAGTGACCGGGGACGACCCGGGCGCCCAGCTTCCAGGCGCCCGTGTGCGGGACGGGCTGCGCGGACCCGTCGGCGTCTTTGGCCAGCAGCCGCAGGAAGTGCGACTTGCCGGAACCGTTGGAGCCGAGAACCGCGACCCGCTCGCCGTAGAAGATCTCCAGGGAGAAGGGCTTCATGAGGCCGGTCAGCTCCAGCCCCTCGCAGGTGATCGCGCGCACGCCGGTGCGCCCGCCGCGCAGCCGCATGGTGATCTCCTGCTCGCGCGGCGGCTCCGGCGGCGGCCCGGCCTCCTCGAACTTCCGCAGCCGGGTCTGGGCGGCCTGGTAGCGGGAGGCGAGACCGTCGTTGAACGCCGCCTTGTTCTTGAGCGTGTTCACCAGCTGCTTGAGCTGCACATGCTTCTCGTCCCAGCGCCGCCGCAGCTCCTCGAAGCGGGCGAAGCGCTCCTTGCGGGCCTCGTGATAGGTGGCGAAACCGCCACCGTGCACCCAGACGTCGGAGCCCGCCGGGCCCGGCTCCACGCTGACGATCTTCTCCGCGGCGCGGGCCAGCAGCTCCCGGTCGTGCGAGACGAACAGCACCGTCTTACGGGTCTCCCGCAGCTGCTCCTCCAGCCACCGCTTGCCCGGCACGTCCAGATAGTTGTCCGGCTCGTCCAGCAGCAGCACCTCGTCCGTGCCGCGCAGCAGCGACTCCAGCACCAGCCGCTTCTGCTCACCGCCGGACAGCGTGCGCACCTGGCGCCACTGCGCCTTCTCGTACGGCATCCCCAGCGCCGCCGTCGTGCAGATGTCCCAGACGGTCTCGGCCTCGTAGCCGCGGGCCTCGGCCCAGTCGCTGAGCGCCTGGGCATAGGCCATCTGCGCGGCCTCGTCGTCGTCCTCGGCGGTCATGATCGCCAGCTCGGCGGCGTCCACCGCGGCGGCCGCCTGCCTGATCCGCGGCTGCGCCACCGAAACCAGCAGGTCACGCACGGTGCGCTCGTCGCGTACGGAGCCCACGAACTGCGGCATCACCCCCAGCCCGCCGCTGACCGTCACCGCCCCGCCGTGCGGCTGGAGCTCCCCCGCGATCAGCCGCAGCAGCGTCGTCTTGCCGGCCCCGTTGGCCCCCACCAGCGCGACCGACGCGCCCTCCCCCACCCGGAAGGACACATCCCCCAGCAGGACCCTCCCGTCCGGCAGGTAGTACTCCAGATGTCCGGCCTCAAGATGTCCCATGAACGGGATTGTGACCGGCCTCCAAGCCTTCCACCAACCGGTTTAGGATGCGCGGCATGAGCTTTGGGCAAGGCGGGCCGTTCGACGGCCCCGGGGGTTCTTCGTCGTCGACGCCGGACTGGGGCGCACTCGCCGAGGAGAGTGCGGCACAGGCCCGCCGCAAACGCTGGATGTGGATCGGCGGCGGCGCGCTGGCGGCCCTCGCGGTGGCCGGCATCGTCACCGCCGCCGTCCTGACCGGCGGTGCGAAGGGCGGCAGTCCGACGGCGTCACCCAGCGCGTCCGACACCGCGGTGCCGGACGACAAGCCGTCGTTCGCGGACGTCTCCGTCCCGCCCCCGCCCAACCCGCGGGACTACATCTCCGACCCCAAGAAGGACAGGGCGCCGCTGACGCCCGCCACCCTCTTCCCGCAGAAGAGCATGGTCGTCGGCGAGCACACCTACCCCCGCACCAGGACCGCCGCCGCCAAGGACTGCACCGCCGCCGCCCAGGGCCCGCTGGTCTCCTCGCTGACCCACAACGGCTGCCGGAAGCTGCTGCGGGCCACGTACGCCCGGGGCGGTGTCGCGGTCACCATCGGCATCGCGGTCTTCGACTCCCCGGCCCAGGCCACCAAGGTCATGAACGAGAACAAGGCCAACCTCATGCCGCTGCCCGGCGCCGGTGTCCCCGCGGACTTCTGCCAGGGCACGAAGTGCCGGATGGCGACCAACGCCACCGGCCGCTACGCCTACTTCACGATCGCCGGCTACCTCAACGGCAAGGACGTCACCGGCGCCGAGACCAAGGCCCGGCAGATCGCCCGGGACGGCGGTGCCTACGCGTTCAGCCAGATCACCCAGCGTGGCAAGGACCAGGCCGCCAAGGCCGCCGAGCAGCAGCTGAAGGACGCCCGGAAGAAGGCCGGCCACTCCTGACCCGCCTCCGGTGGCGCCGCTCGTCCGGCGGCGCCACCACCGGGCCTCCCGGGCCGCCGCTCAGCAGCAGCCGCCCCCCGGCAGCGTCCGCTTGTTCCGCGCCTCCTGGTTGCGCGCCATCAGCAGCGCGTCGGCCGGATAGCCGACCTCCTCCAGCGTCAGCCCATGGGGCCGTACGACATGCACGGCGGAGTCCCGCACCCCGGCGGCCAGCACCTTGCCCGGCCACTCCACCGGCCGGTGCCCGTCCCCGACGAAGAGCATCGCCCCCACCAGCGACCGCACCATGTTGTGGCAGAAGGCATCCGCCCGCACGGTCGCCGTGATGATCCCGTCGGCCCCGCGCACCCAGCTCAGCTCCTGGAGCGTACGGATCGTCGTCGCGCCTTCCCGCCGCTTGCAGTACGCCGCGAAGTCGTGCTCCCCCAGCAGCGGCCGGGAGGCCTCGTTCATCGCCTCGACGTCCAGCGCCCAGTCGTGCCACAGCACATGGCCGCGCAGCAGCGGGTCCACCCCGCCGTGGTGATCGGTCACCCGGTACGCATAGCGCCGCCAGATCGCCGAGAACCGCGCATTGAATCCGTACGGCGCCTCGGCCAGCCGCCACACCCGGACATCCTTCGGCAGCCGCCCGGCCAGCCGCCGCAGCAGCTTGTCCTGGTGCTCGGCCCACAGCTCCGCCGGCAGATCCACATGCGCCACCTGCCCCCGCGCATGCACGCCCGCGTCCGTCCGCCCGGCCACGGTGAGCTCATACGTCTCCGCGGACCGGGTCACCGTCCGCAGCGCGTCCTCGATCTCCCCCTGGACGGTCCGCCGCCCGCCGGCCTGCTTCGCCCATCCGGAGAAGTCCTTTCCGTCGTAGGAAAGGTCCATCCGCACCCGGACCGCGCCCGGCTTCACTTCGTCACTCACACCAGCAATCCTCTCAACCCCGCGCCGGACGCCCGCACCGGAAGACGAAAGCGGGCCCGCCCCGAAGGGCGGACCCGCTGACGCTCAAGCCGGGACTCAGGCGTCCTTCGACTCCTCGGTCGCCTCGGCAGCCGTGGCCGCCTCCGCGTCCTTGGCCGCACGCTTGGTCGCGGCCTCGGCCTCACCGGTGGCCTGCTGGGCCACGGTCAGCGCCTCCACCAGCTCGATGACGGCCATGGGAGCGTTGTCGCCACGACGGTTACCGATCTTGGTGATACGGGTGTAGCCACCCGGGCGGTTCTCGAACCGCGGGGCGATCTCCGTGAAGAGCGTGTGCACGACGCTCTTGTCCGAGATCAGCTGCATGACCTGACGGCGGTTGTGAAGGTCGCCCTTCTTCGCCTTGGTCACCAGGCGCTCCGCGTACGGACGCAGACGACGGGCCTTGGCCTCGGTCGTCGTGATGCGGCCGTGCTCGAAGAGCGCGGTGGCCAGGTTGCGCAGCATGAGGCGCTCGTGCGCAGCGCTGCCGCCCAGACGGGCACCCTTGGCGGGCTTCGGCATGTTCTTTCTCCTTGGTATCTGCCCCGGCCGTATCAGGTACCGAGGTCAGGACCCGGTGAGCGGTTGCTCACCGGCAACAACCAGCCCCTCCCGCGAGGAGAGGGGCGGGGCCCCCGCGCCCGTAAGAGGCGCGGGGAACTGCGCGACCGGCCACAGTCGGCCCGCAGCCGAAATCAGGCCGTTGGGCCCGAGCTCTTAGTACTGCTCGGTCTCGACGAACCCGGCATCCGCGTCGTCATCGGCGCCAAAGGCGTCGGCGGCGGCGGTCGGGTCGAATCCGGGCGGGCTGTCCTTGAGGGCCAGGCCCATGCCGGCCAGCTTCGCCTTGACCTCGTCGATCGACTTCGCACCGAAGTTGCGGATGTCGAGCAGGTCGGCCTCGGAGCGCGCCACGAGCTCACCCACGGAGTGGATGCCCTCACGCTTGAGGCAGTTGTACGAGCGGACCGTGAGCTCCAGCTCCTCGATCGGCAGCGCCAGGTCGGCGGCCAGGGCGGCGTCCGTCGGGGACGGGCCCATGTCGATGCCCTCGGCGTCGATGTTGAGCTCGCGCGCCAGACCGAACAGCTCGACCAGGGTCTTACCGGCGGACGCCATGGCGTCACGCGGGCGCATGGCCTGCTTGGTCTCGACGTCGACGATCAGCTTGTCGAAGTCGGTGCGCTGCTCGACACGGGTCGCCTCGACCTTGTACGTGACCTTGAGCACCGGCGAGTAGATGGAGTCGACCGGGATACGGCCGATCTCCTGGCCCACCTGCTTGTTCTGGACGGCGGAGACATAGCCGCGACCGCGCTCGACGGTCAGCTCCATCTCCAGCTTGCCCTTGCCGTTGAGGGTGGCGAGGACCAGGTCCGGGTTGTGCACCTCGACACCGGCCGGCGGGGCGATGTCCGCCGCGGTGACCAGGCCGGGGCCCTGCTTGCGCAGGTACATCACGACCGGCTCGTCGTGCTCCGAGGAGACGACCAGCTGCTTGATGTTGAGGATGAGGTCGGTGACGTCCTCCTTGACGCCCGGCACGGTGGTGAACTCGTGCAGGACACCGTCGATACGGATGGACGTGACCGCCGCACCCGGGATCGAGGACAGGAGGGTACGACGCAGAGAGTTACCGAGGGTGTAACCGAAGCCCGGCTCCAGCGGCTCGATCACGAACCGGGAGCGGTATTCGTCGACGACCTCTTCGGTCAACGAGGGACGCTGAGCAATCAGCATGTTCTTCGATCCTTCAGTCGTGGACGCCCGCTATTTGACGCCCGCTGTACTGACAAGGGTACGGGCGGCACGGCGCCATCGGCTCCGTACCGCCCCCACCGGTCAGCTCTTACTTGGAGTAGAGCTCAACGATCAGCTGCTCCTGCACCTGGGTGTCGATCACCTGGCGCTCGGGCATGCTGTGCACGAGAATCCGCAGGTTCGACGGAATCGCTTCCAGCCAGGCCGGAACCGTCTTCTCGCCGGCCTCGGCCTTGGCCACCTCGAAGGGGGTCAGGTTCCGAGAGCCCTCGCGGACCTCGACGATGTCGTTCACGGCCACCCGCGCCGACGGGATGTCGGTCTTGCGGCCGTTCACAGTGATGTGTCCGTGACGCACCAGCTGACGGGCGTGGTCGCGGGACTTGGCAAAGCCGGCCCGGTAAACCACGTTGTCGAGGCGGGTCTCAAGGATGCGCAGAAGGTTCTCACCGGTCTTGCCGGTCTTCTGGTTCGCTTCCTTGTAGTAGTTCACGAACTGCTTCTCAAGGACACCGTAGATACGGCTGCACTTCTGCTTCTCACGAAGCTGGAGCAGGTACTCGCTGTCCTTGGTGCGCCCGCGACCGTGCTCACCCGGGGGGTAAGGACGGATCTCGATCGGGCACTTTGCGCTCTCGCACTTGCTCCCCTTGAGGAAGAGCTTCTGCTTCTCCCGACGGCAACGCTTGCAGTCGGCCCCGGTGTAACGCGCCATTTTCCAGTTGTCTCCGTTACCTCAGTGCGTCAGACGCGCCGGCGCTTGGGCGGGCGGCATCCGTTGTGCGGGGTGGGGGTGACGTCCTGGATCGAACCCACCTCGAGGCCGGTGGCCTGGAGGGAGCGGATCGCGGTCTCACGGCCGGAGCCGGGACCCTTGACGAAGACGTCGACCTTGCGCATGCCGTGCTCCTGCGCGCGGCGGGCGGCCGACTCGGCGGCCATCTGCGCGGCGAAGGGGGTGGACTTGCGCGAGCCCTTGAAGCCGACGTGGCCGGCAGAGGCCCAAGAGATCACGTTGCCCGTGGGGTCCGTGATCGAGACGATCGTGTTGTTGAACGTGCTCTTGATGTGAGCGTGCCCGTGGGCAACGTTCTTCTTCTCCTTGCGGCGCACCTTCTTGGCGCCGGCCGTACGGCCCTTCGGAGGCATTCATTACTCCCGTGGAGGTGGTCGGTCCTACAGCGAAGACCGCTTGCAGGGGTCCGGGGGGGCGTCCCCCGGAGCACACAGTGCGTCCTGCTGAGGACTACTTCTTGCCCGGCTTCTTCTTGCCGGCGATCGCGCGACGCGGGCCCTTGCGGGTACGGGCGTTCGTGCTGGTGCGCTGACCGTGCACCGGCAGACCGCGGCGGTGACGCAGACCCTGGTAGCAGCCGATCTCGACCTTGCGGCGGATGTCGGCCTGGATCTCGCGACGGAGGTCACCCTCGGTCTTGAGGTTGTTGTCCACGTACTCGCGGATCTTGACGAGGTCTTCCTCGGCCAGGTCGCGAACACGGGTGTTCGGGTTCACGCCGGTGGCAGCGAGAGTCTGCTGCGACAGCGTCCGCCCGATACCGAAGACGTAGGTGAGGGCGACCTCCACACGCTTTTCGCGCGGGAGATCAACGCCTGCGAGGCGTGCCATTGATGTGGCTCCTGATGGCTATTCGGAGGTCTTCCGCAGCACCGTTCCCGTAAGACTCTGAAGAATTACGAGCCGGGTCCCCGGCCTCCGAGCCGAGGGTGTCGTCCCCACGCGAGTGATGCGGGGGTCGGGTGACTGCGTATGTACGTATGTGCTTGCGTCGCGCGAAAACTGCGAAATGCAGGTGGTCGGCGTGCGTCAGCCCTGGCGCTGCTTGTGGCGCAGGTTGTCGCAGATGACCATGACCCGGCCGTGGCGGCGGATCACCTTGCACTTGTCGCAGATCTTCTTGACGCTCGGCTTGACCTTCATGGGATGTGAGGTTCTCCGGGTCAGTGCCGTCACCCCACGGGAGCGGGGCGCCGACAAGATCTACTTGTAGCGGTAGACGATCCGGCCACGCGTCAGGTCGTAGGGAGAAAGCTCCACGACGACCCGGTCATCCGGGAGGATACGGATGTAGTGCATCCGCATCTTGCCGCTGATGTGCGCGAGGACCTTGTGACCGTTCTGGAGCTCCACCTTGAACATGGCGTTCGGGAGGGACTCGATCACGGTGCCCTCGATTTCGATGGCACCTTGCTTCTTGGCCACGCTTCGCCCTTCGAATCGGCTACCTTGATCGACTATCCCGCATCACGCCCTCAACCAAGAGGGCATACGGATGCACGAGAGCCGACGCGTCAGTCTACGCCAGGGTCCAGGAAAAGACGAATCCAGGATTATTGCCCATCGGGCGTGATCCTTACGCCACAGGGGGGCGGCCGACGCCGGAGAAGCCCGGCTCAGGCCAGGGGGTCGGGCGCCGCCGTGATGCCCAGCTCGGCCAGCTTGGCCTTGCCGCCGTCCGGCGCGGTCAGCACCAGCGGGCCCTCCTCGGTCAGCGCGACCGAGTGCTCCCAGTGCGAGGACCAGCTGCCGTCGTTCGACTTGACCGTCCAGTCGTCGTCGAGCACATGGGTCTTGGCGGTGCCGAGGTTCACCATCGGCTCGATCGCGATGCAGAAGCCGGGCACCAGCTTCGGGCCGCGGCCGCGCTTGCGGTCGACGTAGTTCAGCAGATGCGGGTCCATGTGCATCTGCGAGCCGATGCCGTGGCCGCCGTAGTCCTCGACGATGCCGTACTTACCGCCGGCCGGCCGGGGCTGGCGGCGGATGTAGCCCTCGATCGCCTTGGAGATGTCGACCAGGCGGTTGCCCTTGGCGACCGCCGCGATGCCGGCCCACATCGACTCCTCGGTGACCCGGCTCAGCTCGACCAGCTCCGGCGCGTGACCGGAACCGACGAAGGCGGTGTACGCCGCGTCGCCGTGCCAGCCGTCGATGATCGCGCCGCAGTCGATCGAGATCAGGTCGCCGTCCTGGAGCACCGTCTCGGTGTCGGGGATGCCGTGGACCACGACATCGTTGACCGAGGTGCAGATCGTCGCGGGGAAGCCGCCGTATCCGAGGAAGTTCGACTTCGCACCGTGCTCGGCGAGCACCTTGCGTGCCGCGTCGTCCAGGTCCTTGGTCGTGGCGCCGGGCACCGCAACCTTCCGGGTCGCCGCGTGAATGGCGGCGACCACCAGCCCCGCCTCGCGCATCTTCGCGATCTGCTCGGGGGTCTTGATCTCCACCATGACGGCTGGCGCCTTTCCTGAACCGACTACAACGCTTCTCCGGCGGCCGTCACGACCGCCCCGTACACGATACGGCCGCGGTACCCGTTGCGGGCACCGCGGCCGTAGGCACGCCGTTCTTGCTGCTACGCGTCCCGGGACGGCAGGGCCGCCATCGCGCGCTTGGTGACCTCGTCGACCTTGCCCATCGCCAGGAGCGTGACCACCAGGTCCTGCTCCTTGTAGTAGTCGATGATCGGCTCGGTCTCCGTGTGGTAGACCTCCAGGCGCTTGCGGACGGTCTCCTCACGGTCGTCGTCCCGCTGGTACAACTCGCCGCCGCAGACGTCACAGACGCCCTCGGCCTCCGGCTTGTTGTACTCGGCGTGGAAGACGTGGCTGCTGTCGTTGCGGCAGATGCGCCGGCCGGCGATCCGCTTGACGACCTCGTCCTCGGGGACCTCCAGGTCCAGGACGGCGTCCAGCGTGAGGTTCTTGTCCTTGAGGTACTCGTCCAGCGCCTTGGCCTGGCCCAGGTTGCGGGGGAAGCCGTCCAGGAGGAAGCCGCCGGCTGCGTCGGGCTGCTCCATACGGTCCTCGGCCATCGCGATGGTGACCGAGTCGGGCACCAGATTGCCGGCGTCCATGTATGACTTCGCCTCGCGGCCGAGGGGCGTGCCCTGGCTGATGTTGGCGCGGAACAGGTCCCCCGTGGAGATGTGCGGGATCGCGAGGTTCTTGGCAAGGTACGCAGCCTGCGTACCCTTGCCGGCCCCCGGGGGTCCGACGAGGACGATTCGCATCAGCGGAGGAACCCTTCGTAGTTGCGCTGCTGAAGCTGGCTCTCGATCTGCTTCACGGTCTCCAGACCCACACCCACGATGATCAGGATGCTTGTCCCGCCGAACGGGAAGTTCTGGTTCGCGTTGAAAAGCACCAACGCCACTGTTGGTACGAGCGCGATCAGCCCCAGGTACAGCGAGCCCGGCCACGTGATCCGGTTGAGCACGTAGCTGAGGTACTCGGCCGTCGGGCGACCAGCCCGGATACCCGGGATGAAGCCACCATACTTCTTCATGTTGTCGGCAACTTCTTCGGGGTTGAAGCTGATGGCCACGTAGAAGAAGGCGAAGAACACGATCAGCAGGAAGTACGTAACGATGTAAACGGGGTGATTTCCCTTGGTGAAGTTGGTGGCGATCCACGTCGCCCATGCCGCCTTCGACCCGCTGAACTGTGCGATGAGGGCTGGAATGTAGAGCAGCGATGACGCGAAGATGACAGGAATCACACCTGCCTGATTCACCTTGAGCGGGATGTAAGTGGACGTACCGCCGTAGGACCGGCGGCCGATCATCCGCTTCGCGTACTGCACCGGGATCCGCCGCTGCGCCTGCTCGACGAAGACCACCAGGGCGACCATCGCCAGGCCCACCGCGATCACCGCGAAGAACTCGATCCAGCCGTCGGCCAGCTTGCCGGTGAGCTTGATCTGCCACAGCGCGCCCGGGAAGCCGGCGGCGATCGAGATGAACATCAGGATCGACATGCCGTTGCCGATACCGCGGTCGGTGACCAGCTCGCCGAGCCACATGATCAGGCCGGTGCCGGCGGTCATCGTGATGACCATCGTGATGGTGGTGAAGATCGAGTCGCTGGGGACGATCTCGCTGGCGACCTGGCAGTTCTGGAAGAGCGCACCGCTGCGGGCGGTGGCCACCAGGCCGGTGCCCTGGAGGATCGCGAGCGCCACGGTCAGATAGCGCGTGTACTGGGTGATCTTGGCCTGGCCGGACTGCCCCTCTTTCTTGAGGGCCTCCAGCCGGGGGATCACGACGGTCAGCAGCTGGAGGATGATGCTCGCCGTGATGTACGGCATGATCCCCAGCGCGAAGATCGTGATCTGCAGCAGCGCACCACCGCTGAACATGTTCACCAGGGCGAACAACCCGCTGTTACCGCCGGCCTGCTTCATGCAGGTCTCGACGTTCGCGTAATTCACCCCGGGGACCGGGACATGCGCGCCGATCCGGTAGAGCACGATGATGCCCAATGTGAACAGCAGCTTTTTGCGCAGGTCGGGCGTCTTGAACGCTCGGGCGAACGCGGTGAGCACGGTGCCTCCTGCGCCTCCCGCCTGTGCGAGAGGTGACGGTCTTGAGGATCGACGAATAGTTAGCGGCCAAAACCGCACAGGCACGGCCTGTGCGGCGAACGTCCGGGGACGGGTCCCGGACAAAACAACACTGCACGCCACCTTACCGGCGACCGTACCCCCTTGGAACGACCAACCGGGGATGCCCCAATCGCTGGGCATCCCCGGTCAGTTGAACCAACGAACTCAGATGAGCTCGGTGACGGTGCCGCCGGCAGCGGCGATCTTCTCCTTGGCGGAGCCGGAAACGGCGTCAACCGAAACCTGCAGCGCCACGGAGATCTCGCCCTGGCCCAGGACCTTGACGAGCTCGTTCTTGCGCACCGCGCCCTTGGCGACCAGATCGGCCACCGTGACCTCGCCACCCTGCGGGTAGAGCTCGGCCAGCTTGGCCAGGTTCACGACCTGGAACTGCTTGTGGGCGGGGTTCTTGAAGCCCTTCAGCTTCGGGAGGCGCATGTGGAGGGGCATCTGCCCACCCTCGAAGCGCTCCGGAACCTGGTAACGGGCCTTCGTGCCCTTGGTACCACGACCAGCGGTCTTACCCTTGGACGCCTCACCACGACCCACACGGGTCTTGGCGGTCTTGGCGCCCGGGGCGGGCCGGAGGTTGTGGACCTTCAGCGGGTTGTTCTCCGCCATGTCAGTCGACCTCCTCAACCGTCACGAGGTGGCGGACGGTGTGCACCATGCCGCGGAACTCGGGACGGTCCTCCTTGACAACCACGTCGTTGAGCCGCTTGAGGCCCAGCGAACGAAGGGTGTCGCGGTGATTCTGCTTGCTACCGATGAAGGACTTCGTCTGCGTGATCTTGAGGTGCGCCATTACGCGGTCACCCCGGCACGCGCCCGCAGCAGAGCGGCGGGAGCAACGTCCTCCAGCGGCAGGCCACGACGGGCCGCGATCTCCTCGGGGCGCTGAAGGCCCTGAAGCGCGGTCACCGTGGCGTGCACGATGTTGATCGGGTTCGACGAACCGAGCGACTTGCTCAGCACGTCGTGGATGCCCGCGCACTCCAGAACGGCACGCACGGGGCCACCGGCGATCACACCGGTACCGGGGGAAGCCGGCTTGAGCAGGACGACGCCCGCAGCCTTCTCGCCCTGGATGGGGTGAGGGATGGTGCCCTGGATACGGGGAACCTTGAAGAAGTTCTTCTTGGCCTCTTCCACGCCCTTGGCGATGGCAGCCGGAACTTCCTTGGCCTTGCCGTAACCGACACCTACGGTGCCGTCACCGTCGCCCACCACGACCAGCGCGGTGAAGCTGAAGCGACGGCCACCCTTGACAACCTTGGCGACACGGTTGATCGCGACAACGCGCTCAACGTATGCGGTCTTCTCGGCGGCAGCGCCACCGTCGCGACCCTTCCGGTCCCGCCGCTCGCCGCCACCGGCACCGCTCCCGCGGCGCTGGGGTCCAGCCATTGGATTTACCTCTCTCTGTTACGTCCGCTAGCTCCGGAACCGGGGCTTAGAACTTCAGCCCGGCTTCGCGGGCGGCGTCGGCCAGAGCGGCAATCCGCCCGGCGTACTGCTTGCCACCACGGTCGAACACGACGGCCTCGACACCGGCGGCCTTGGCACGCTCAGCGACCAGGGAGCCGACCTGCTTGGCCTGAGCGCTCTTGTCGCCCTCGCCACCACGGATCGACGCGTCCAGGGTCGACGCGGAGGCCAGCGTGTGGCCCGCGATGTCGTCGATGACCTGTGCGGTGATGCCACGGTTGGACCGCGTCACCACCAGACGCGGACGCTCCGGGGTACCCGAAATCCGCTTACGGATGCGGATGTGGCGCCGCTTCGCGGCGGCCCGCTTGTAAGCGTCGCCCTTGGCGATCTTCACACCGTATGCCATGGCTTACTTACCAGCCTTTCCGACCTTGCGGCGGATGACCTCGCCGGCGTACTTGACGCCCTTGGCCTTGTACGGGTCAGGCTTGCGCAGCTTGCGGATGTTCGCCGCAACCTCGCCGACCTTCTGCTTGTCGATGCCCTCGACGCTGAGCTTGGTCGGGGACTCGACCTTGAAGGAGATGCCCTCGGGGGCCTCGATCAGGATCGGGTGGCTGTAGCCCAGCGAGAACTCCAGGTTGGAGCCCTTCGCCTGGACGCGGTAACCGACACCGCTGATCTCGAGCGCCTTGCTGTAGCCCTGGGTCACGCCGGTGATCATGTTCGCCACCAGCGTGCGGGACAGGCCGTGCAGGGCCTTGTTCTGACGCTCGTCGTTCGGGCGGACAACGTTGATCACGCCGTCCTCACCCTTGGCGACCTCGATGGGCGCCGCGACGGTGTGCGAGAGGGAACCCTTGGGGCCCTTCACCGCGACCGTACGGCCCTCGATGGTGACGTCCACACCAGCGGGAACCTGGATGGGCAGCTTGCCAATACGCGACATTAGCTATTCCTCCGTTCCCTGGTTACCAGACGTAGGCGAGGACTTCCCCACCCACGCCCTTCTTGCTGGCCTGCTGACCGGTCAGGAGACCGTGGGACGTGGAGATGATCGCCACGCCCAGGCCACCGAGGACCCGCGGCAGGTTGGTGGACTTTGCGTAGACCCGCAGGCCCGGCTTCGAAATCCGCTTGATGCCGGCGATCGAGCGCTCGCGGTTCGGGCCGAACTTCAGCTCGAGGACGAGGTTCTTGCCAACCTCGGCGTCCTCGACGCGCCAGCCGGTGATGTAACCCTCCTGCTGGAGGATCTCCGCGATGTGCGACTTGATCTTGCTGTGCGGCATCACGACGGTGTCGTGGTACGCCGAGTTCGCGTTACGCAGACGGGTCAGCATGTCTGCGATGGGATCAGTCATGGTCATGAATTGGCCTTCGGCCTCTCTCGCCGGGGTTTCCTATGTGCGCCATCCCTCTCCCCGATCAGAGTCGGGACGGGTGCGGCGCGGGGACCTACGGCGTAGTAAGCGACGTTATGCGGGCACGGCCCGCGGTCGGTCTCGGGCGGCGGTGCGCCCAAACCCCTTTACCTTACGGGAAAGAAGGAGTGGGCGCCCGCCGACCGAATGCTTACCGAGAGCCCTGGTCATCCCAATGAAGGGATTACCAGGAGCTCTTGGTCACGCCCGGCAGCTCGCCACGGTGAGCCATCTCACGAAGGCACACGCGGCACAGGCCGAACTTGCGGTAAACGGAGTGCGGACGGCCGCAGCGCTGGCAGCGGGTGTACGCGCGCACACCGAACTTCGGCTTGCGAGCAGCCTTGGCAATCAGAGCCTTCTTCGCCATCTCGCTCACGCCTCCTTGAACGGGAAGCCGAGGTGACGAAGGAGGGCGCGGCCCTCATCGTCGTTGGTCGCCGTGGTGACCACGGTGATGTCCATACCCCGGGTACGGTCGATCTTGTCCTGGTCGATCTCGTGGAACATGACCTGCTCGGTGAGACCGAAGGTGTAGTTGCCCCGACCGTCGAACTGCTTCGGGGACAGACCACGGAAGTCGCGGATGCGCGGAAGCGCGAGCGACAGCAGGCGGTCCAGGAACTCCCACATGCGGTCACCACGGAGGGTGACGTGGGCACCGATCGGCTGGCCCTCACGCAGCTTGAACTGCGCGATGGACTTACGGGCCTTGGTGACGGCCGGCTTCTGGCCGGTGATCGTGGTGAGGTCGCGGATGGCGCCCTCGATCAGCTTGGAGTCGCGGGCGGCGTCGCCCACACCCATGTTGACCACGATCTTGGTCAGACCGGGGATCTGCATGACGTTCTCGTAGGAGAACTCGTCCTTCAGCTTCCCGGCGATCTCTTCGCGGTAGCGCGTCTTCAGACGCGGCGCGTTGGTGGTGGCAGTCATCAGATGTCCTCACCGGTCCGCTTGGCAACGCGGATCTTGTTGCCCTCGTCGTCGAAGCGGTATCCGACGCGGGTAACGACCTTGTTGCCGTCCTTCTCCACGACCAGCTGAACATTGCTGACGTGGACAGGGGCCTCGGTCGTCACGATGCCGCCGGTCTTCGAACCACGAGCGGTCTGGCCGGCCTTGGTGTGCTTCTTGACCCGGTTGACACCCTCGACCAGGACACGGTCCTCGCGGGGGAAGGCCTGGATGACCTTGCCCTGCTTGCCCTTGTCCTTACCGGTGATGACCTGGACCAGGTCGCCCTTCTTGATCTTCATCGGTTACAGCACCTCCGGCGCGAGCGAGATGATCTTCATGAACTTCTTCTCGCGCAGCTCCCGGCCCACGGGGCCGAAGATGCGGGTGCCGCGGGGGTCGCCATCGTTCTTGAGGATGACGGCCGCGTTCTCGTCGAAGCGGATGTACGAGCCGTCCGGACGGCGGCGCTCCTTGACGGTGCGAACGATGACCGCCTTGATGACGTCACCCTTCTTCACGTTGCCACCGGGGATCGCATCCTTCACGGTGGCGACGATGACGTCACCGATGCCCGCGTAGCGGCGACCGGAACCACCGAGAACACGGATGCAAAGGATTTCCTTCGCACCAGTGTTGTCGGCGACCCGCAGTCGCGACTCCTGCTGGATCACGTCTATCTCCTGTGTGTCTGCCGGTTCCCGGCAGGGGCTTTCCTCTGACGAGTGGGCCCCTGCCGAGCCTGGCGGAACTGTTCCTAGGGGGTCCCCCTAGGAGGGATTACTTGGCCTTCTCGAGGATCTCGACGATGCGCCAGCGCTTGGTGGCGGACAGCGGCCGGGTCTCCATCAGGAGGACGCGGTCGCCGACGCCGGCAGCGTTCTGCTCGTCGTGCGCCTTGAGCTTGTTGGTACGGCGGATGACCTTGCCGTACAGCGCGTGCTTGACGCGGTCCTCGACAGCGACGACGACGGTCTTGTCCATCTTGTCGCTGACGACGAGACCCTCACGGGTCTTGCGGAAACCGCGCTCGTTCGTCTCAGTCACATTCTTCTCGCTCATCAGGCGCTCTCCACCGTCTCGATGCCCAGCTCGCGCTCACGCATCAGGGTGTAGATCCGGGCGATGTCCTTACGGACGGACTTGAGCCGACCGTGGTTCTCAAGCTGTCCGGTCGCCGCCTGGAAGCGGAGGTTGAACAGCTCCTCCTTGGCCTCACGAAGCTTGCCGACGAGGTCCTCGTCATTCAGCTCGCGCAGCTCGGTCGCCTTGATACCGGCCGCCATCACGACTCACCTGCCTCGCGCCGCACAATGCGGCACTTCATCGGAAGCTTGTGGGCGGCGCGGGTCAGCGCCTCCTTGGCAACCTTTTCGTTCGGGAAGGACAGCTCGAACATCACCCGACCGGGCTTGACGTTCGCGACCCACCACTCCGGAGAACCCTTACCGGAACCCATGCGGGTTTCGGCCGGCTTCTTCGTGAGCGGGCGGTCCGGGTAAATGTTGATCCAGACCTTGCCGCCACGCTTGATGTGACGGGTCATCGCGATACGAGCGGACTCGATCTGACGGTTCGTCACGTAAGCCGGGGTGACGGCCTGAATGCCGTACTCACCGAAGGCCAGCTCGGTGCCACCCTTGGCCATACCACTGCGCTTCGGGTGGTGCTGCTTGCGGTGCTTGACCCTGCGAGGGATCAGCATGTCGGTCAGGCCTCCGTTCCGGGGGTCTCCGCCGGAGCAGCGGCAGCGGCCTCGGCCTTGGGGGCCTCGGCAGCGGCGGTCTGCTGCTGCGGCTTGCGGCCACCGCGGCCGCCACGCTCGCCACCGCGGCGCGGGCGGTCGTTGCCGCCACCGCGGGCCGGGCGGTTACCCGCACGGGCGGCAGCGTTCTCGGCACGCACCTCGGCGATGTTCTTGACGTCGCCCTTGTAGATCCAGACCTTCACGCCGATGCGGCCGAAGGTGGTCTTGGCCTCGAAGAAGCCGTAGTCGACGTTCGCACGGAGCGTGTGCAGGGGCACACGGCCCTCGCGGTAGAACTCCGAGCGGGACATCTCGGCGCCGCCGAGACGGCCACCACACTGGATCTTGATGCCCTTGGCGCCGGCCTTCATCGTCGACTGCATGCTCTTACGCATGGCACGACGGAAGGAGACGCGGGACGAGAGCTGCTCGGCGACGGCCTGGGCCACCAGCTGAGCATCGGTCTCGGGGTTCTTGACCTCGAGGATGTTCAGCTGGACCTGCTTGCCGGTCAGCTTCTCCAGCTCGCCGCGGATGCGGTCGGCCTCGGCGCCGCGGCGGCCGATGACGATGCCCGGACGAGCGGTGTGGATGTCAACGCGGACGCGCTCACGGGTGCGCTCGATCTCCACCTTGGAGATACCGGCGCGCTCCATGCCCTTCGTCATCATGCGACGAATGGCGACGTCTTCCTTGACGTAGTCCTTGTACAGCTTGTCGGCGTACCACCGGGACTTGAAGTCCGTCGTGACGCCGAGCCGGAACCCGTGCGGGTTTACCTTCTGGCCCATTACCGGGTTCCTTCCTTGCTGCTGACGACCACGGTGATGTGGCTGGTCCGCTTGCGGATCCGGTAGGCACGGCCCTGAGCACGCGGACGGAACCGCTTCAGGGTCGGGCCCTCGTCGACGTACGCCTCGCTGATGACCAGCGAAGAGGCGTCCGTGTGGTCGTAGTTGTGTGCAGCGTTGGCAATGGCGCTGTCCAGCACCTTGCCAACCGGCACGCTCGCGGCCTGCGGGGCGAAACGCAGGACCGCCTGAGCCTCCGTGGCATCCATGCCACGGATAAGGTCCACCACGCGGCGGGCCTTCATGGGCGTGACGCGGATGTACCGCGCCTGGGCCCTGGCTTCCATGGTTGTCCCTTCGGTGTCAGTCATAGTCTTCGCACTCCGCCGATCAACGACGCCGCGACTTGCGGTCGTCCTTCTCGTGGCCGCGGAAGGTGCGGGTCGGCGCAAACTCGCCGAGCTTGTGGCCGACCATCGACTCGGTGACGAACACCGGGACGTGCTTGCGGCCGTCGTGCACCGCGATCGTGTGGCCGAGCATGGCCGGGACGATCATGGAGCGGCGGGACCAGGTCTTGATGACGTTCTTGGTGCCGGCATCGTTCTGAACATCCACCTTCTTGGAAAGGTGGTCGTCGACGAAGGGCCCCTTCTTGAGACTGCGCGGCATCTAAACCCGCTCCTAGCGCTTCTTGTTCGTCTTGCGGCGGCGGACGATGTACTTGTTGCTGGCCTTCTTCGGCGAGCGAGTACGACCCTCCTTCTGACCCCACGGCGAGACCGGGTGGCGACCACCGGAGGTCTTGCCCTCACCACCACCGTGCGGGTGGTCGACGGGGTTCATCACGACACCACGCACGGTCGGGCGGACGCCCTTCCAGCGCATGCGGCCGGCCTTGCCCCAGTTGATGTTCGACTGCTCGGCGTTGCCGACCTCGCCCACAGTGGCGCGGCAGCGGACGTCGACCAGGCGGATCTCACCGGAGGGCATACGAAGGTGAGCCATGCGGCCCTCCTTCGCCAGCAGCTGCACGGAGGCACCGGCCGAGCGGGCGAACTTCGCACCGCCGCCCGGACGCAGCTCGATCGCGTGGATCGTCGTACCCACGGGGATGTGGCGCAGCGGCAGGTTGTTGCCCGGCTTGATGTCGGCGCCAGGGCCGTTCTCAATCCGAGCACCCTGGACCAGGCCACGGGGCGCGATGATGTAGCGCTTCTCGCCGTCTGCGTAGTGCAGCAGCGCGATGCGCGCGGTGCGGTTCGGGTCGTACTCGATGTGCGCGACCTTGGCCGGCACGCCGTCCTTGTCGTGACGACGGAAGTCGATCACTCGGTAGGCGCGCTTGTGGCCACCGCCCTGGTGGCGAACGGTCACACGACCGGCGTTGTTACGGCCGCCCTTGCTGTGCAGCGGGCGGACCAGCGACTTCTCCGGCGTGGACCGCGTGATCTCGACAAAGTCGGCGACGCTGGAGCCACGACGGCCCGGGGTCGTCGGCTTGTACTTGCGGATACCCATTTCTCAGTCCTCGTCCGATTCCGGACGACTCGGACTCCGTTAGGAGACCGGGCCGCCGAAGATGTCGATACGGTCGCCCTCGGCGAGGGTCACGATGGCGCGCTTGGTGTCTGCGCGCTTGCCGTAACCGGTGCGGGTGCGCTTGCGCTTGCCCTGCCGGTTGATCGTGTTGACCCCGGTGACCTTGACCGAGAAGACCGCCTCGACGGCCTGCTTGATCTGGGTCTTGTTGCTGCCGGGCGCGACGATGAACGTGTACTTGTTCTCGTCCAGCAGCGCGTAGCTCTTCTCCGAGACAACCGGCTTGACGAGAACGTCGCGCGGGTCCGAGAAGGTCTTGCTGGTGACGACGGCCTCACTCATCAGGCGTCGCTCCCTTCGGTCTCATCGGCCTTGGGGCCAGACACGAAGGACTCGAAGGCGGCCTTGGTGAAGACCACGTCGTCGGAGACGAGCACGTCGTACGTGTTCAGCTGGCCCGGCTCCAGGATGTGAACCTGGGGCAGGTTGCGGGCGGACAGCCACGCGGCCTCGTCGCTGCGCTCGGCGACCAGGAGCACGTTCTTGCGCTCGCTGACCTTGCCGAGGAGAGTCTTGGCGGCCTTGGTGGAGATGTCGCCCTCGACCACGCCGGCAACGACGTGGATACGGCTGTTACGGGCCCGGTCGGTGAGGGCACCGCGCAGGGCGGCGACCTTCATCTTCTTCGGGGTCCGCTGGCTGTAGTCACGCGGCACGGGGCCGTGGACGATGCCACCGCCGGCGAACTGCGGCGCACGGGTCGAACCCTGACGCGCCCGGCCGGTGCCCTTCTGGCGGTACGGCTTCTTGCCACCGCCGCGGACCTCGCCGCGAGTCTTGGTCTTGTGCGTGCCCTGACGGGCCGCGGCCAGCTGTGCGACAACGACCTGGTGGATCAGCGGAACGCTGACCTTGGCGTCGAAGATCTCCGTGGGGAGCTCGACGGTACCGGCCTTGTCGCCTGCCGGCGAAAGGATGTCAATGGTGCTCATCGGTTACCTCAGGCCCCCTTGGCCGCGGTACGGACCAGGACGAGGCCGCCGTTCGGACCAGGAACTGCGCCCTTGATGAGCAGCAGACCCTTCTCCGCGTCAACGGCGTGGACGGTCAGGTTCTGGGTGGTGACCCGCTCATTGCCCATACGGCCGGCCATCCGCATGCCCTTGAACACGCGGCCCGGGGTGGCGCAGCCACCGATGGAGCCCGGCTTACGGTGCACACGGTGGGCACCGTGGGACGCCTTGCCGCCATGGAAGCCGTGACGCTTCATGACACCGGCGAAGCCCTTGCCCTTGCTCTTGCCGGTCACGTCCACCTTGACGCCGGACTCGAAGGTCTCAGCGGTCACTTCCTGGCCGAGGGTGTACTCACCGGCGTCGGTGGTACGGACCTCGACGAGGTGACGACGGGGGGTGACGTCGGCCTTCGCGAAGTGGCCCTTGAGGGGCTTGTTCACCTTGCGCGGGTCGATCTCGCCGAAGGCGATCTGGACGGAGTCGTAACCGTCCTGGTCATTGGTGCGCACCTGGGTAACGACACAGGGGCCGGCCTTCACCACGGTCACCGGGACGACACGGTTGTTCTCGTCCCAGACCTGGGTCATGCCGAGCTTCTCGCCCAGGATGCCCTTGATCTGCTTTGCCATCTCTTCCGCGCCTCTCAGAGCTTGATCTCGATGTCAACGCCGGCCGGAAGGTCCAGGCGCATCAGCGAGTCAACGGTCTTGGGCGTCGGGTCGAGGATGTCGATCAGGCGCTTGTGCGTGCGCATCTCGAAGTGCTCGCGCGCGTCCTTGTACTTGTGCGGCGACTTGATGACGCAGTACACGTTCTTTTCAGTGGGCAGCGGCACCGGGCCCGCGACCGACGCACCAGTACGGGTCACCGTCTCGACGATCTTCTTCGCCGACGTGTCGATGACCTCGTGGTCGTAGGCCTTGAGCCGGATGCGGATCTTCTGTCCCGCCATGGCTACTTCGTAGTCCTGTCTCTCGTAACGCTCTGGGACCCGGTGCGCTGCGCTTCCTGGGAAGCACCGTTCTTCTCCGACCCACGCGGTCGGGCGTGTCGCACCCCTTCTCGTAAATCCCCGTAAAGGAGATCCTTCAAGAAGGAGAAGGCAGGGGAAGAACACCCACCGGGCGCCTGGCCGAGGCACCCCGCTGACGCTTCCCGGAAGATTCCCGTATTTCCGGCCCTGAAAAGGGACGACGAATACCTGGGACTCGCTTCCAGTCCTCCCGGCGGGAGGCGCGCAGCATCGGCACTCAACCGAGCAACCTGGACAGTGTGCCACACCCGGGACGCCTAAGGCCAATCGGACCCCAACTGTCAAGGAGCCCCGCCCACCTGATGGTGAGCGGGGCTCCTTGCGAGCTCCGGGGAGCTACGACCGGATCATCCGGATCAGCGAAATTACTTCGTGATCTTGGTGACCTGGCCGGCGCCGACGGTCCGGCCACCCTCACGGATGGCGAACTTCAGGCCCTCTTCCATCGCGACGGGCTGGATGAGCTCAACGGTCATCTCAGTGTTGTCGCCCGGCATGACCATCTCGGTGCCCTCGGGGAGGGTCACGACGCCGGTCACGTCCGTGGTGCGGAAGTAGAACTGCGGGCGGTAGTTGTTGAAGAACGGGGTGTGACGGCCACCCTCGTCCTTCGACAGGATGTACGCCTGAGCCTCGAAGGAGGTGTGCGGCGTGACCGAGCCCGGCTTGATGATGACCTGGCCGCGCTCGACGTCCTCGCGCTTGATGCCACGGAGGAGCAGACCGACGTTCTCACCGGCCTGGCCCTCGTCGAGGAGCTTCCGGAACATCTCGATGCCGGTGACCGTGGTGGTGGTCTTCTCGGTCTTGATGCCGATGATGTCGACGGTCTCGTTGACCTTGAGGACACCACGCTCGATACGACCGGTGACAACGGTGCCACGGCCGGTGATCGTGAAGACGTCCTCGATCGGCATCAGGAACGGCTTGTCGACGTCACGCTCGGGCTGCGGGATCGCCTCGTCGACGGCGTTCATGAGCTTGAGGACGGAGTCGCCCCACTCCTTGTCGCCCTCGAGCGCCTTGAGCGCCGAGACCTTGACGACCGGAACGTCGTCGCCGGGGAACTCGTACTCGGAGAGGAGCTCACGGACCTCGAGCTCGACGAGCTCCAGGATCTCCTCGTCGTCCACCATGTCGGCCTTGTTCAGGGCGACAACGATGTACGGAACGCCGACCTGGCGGGCCAGGAGCACGTGCTCCTTGGTCTGCGGCATCGGGCCGTCGGTGGCGGCGACCACGAGGATGGCGCCGTCCATCTGCGCCGCACCCGTGATCATGTTCTTGATGTAGTCCGCGTGACCGGGGCAGTCGACGTGGGCGTAGTGACGGTTCTCCGTCTGGTACTCGACGTGCGCGATGGAGATCGTGATACCGCGCTGGCGCTCCTCAGGAGCCTTGTCGATCTGGTCGAAGGCCGAGGCCTCGTTCAGGTCCGGGTACGCGTCGTGCAGCACCTTGGTAATGGCGGCCGTGAGGGTCGTCTTACCGTGGTCAATGTGACCGATGGTGCCGATGTTGACGTGCGGCTTAGTCCGCTCGAACTTCGCCTTCGCCACTGGTTCCTCCTGAAGTGGTTCTGTACGCCTTACTCATCGGCGCCAGGTGATCTTTGCTGGGATGCCGGCTGACGGGGCAATCCTCACGGATTGCGGGGATTACCCCATCAGACGGTGTCAAGCCTAAAGCGTGTTCCGGCTCTCGGGAGACGGACCTACTCGCCCTTGGCCTTCGCGATGATCTCCTCGGCGACGTTCCGGGGAACCTCGGCGTAGGAGTCGAACTGCATCGAGTAGCTTGCGCGACCCGACGTCTTGCTGCGGAGGTCTCCGACGTAGCCGAACATCTCCGACAGGGGGACCAGGCCCGTGACGAGCTTGGCGCCGCTGCGCTCTTCCATGGACTGGATCTGACCACGGCGGGAGTTGATGTCGCCGATCACGTCGCCCATGTAGTCCTCGGGCGTGGTGACCTCGACCTTCATCATCGGCTCGAGCAGGGCCGGGGAGGCCTTGCGCGCGGCCTCCTTGAAGGCCATCGAACCGGCGATCTTGAAGGCCATTTCCGACGAGTCGACCTCGTGGAACGCACCGTCGAGCAGGGTGACCTTGACGCCCGTCAGCGGGTAGCCGGCGAGAACACCGAACTCCATGGCCTCCTGGCAGCCCGCGTCCACGGACGGGATGTACTCCCGCGGGATACGGCCACCGGTGACCTTGTTCTCGAACTCGTACCCGTCGCCCTCGAGCGGCGCGATCGCGATCTGCACCTTGGCGAACTGACCGGAACCACCGGTCTGCTTCTTGTGCGTGTAGTCGAGACGCTCGACGGCCTTGCGCAGGGTCTCGCGGTAGGCGACCTGCGGCTTGCCGACGTTGGCCTCGACCCGGAACTCACGCTTCATACGGTCGACCAGCACGTCGAGGTGCAGCTCGCCCATACCCGCGATGATGGTCTGGCCGGTCTCCTCGTCGGTGTGCACCTGGAACGAGGGGTCCTCTTCGGCGAGACGCTGGATGGCGACACCCAGCTTCTCCTGGTCGCCCTTGGACTTGGGCTCAATGGCGACCTGGATGACCGGGGCCGGGAACTCCATCGACTCCAGGATGACCGGGTTCGACGCGTCGCAGAGGGTCTCACCGGTGGTGGTCTGCTTCAGACCCATGACGGCGACGATGTCACCGGCACCCACCGACTCGATCTCCTCACGCTTGTTCGCGTGCATCCGGTAGATCTTGCCGATGCGCTCCTTCTTGCCCTTCACCGAGTTCTGCACCTGCGAGCCGGCCTCAAGGCGGCCCGAGTAGATGCGGATGAAGGTGAGCTTGCCCAGGTGGGGGTCGCTCGCAATCTTGAACGCCAGAGCGGCCAGCGGCTCGCTCTCGGACGGCTGGCGCTTGACGACCTCTTCCGGGTCCTTGACGGAGTGGCCTTCGATGGCCTCGACGTCCAGGGGGGAGGGGAGGTAGCGCACCACCGCGTCGAGCAGGGGCTGCACGCCCTTGTTCTTGAACGCGGTACCGCAGAACACCGGGGTGACGGTGGTGTTCTCGGCCTTGCCGGAAGCGATGGTGATCCGGCGGATCGCCGCGTAGAGCTGCTCCACGGTGGGCTCCTGGCCCTCCAGGTACAGCTCCATGATCTCTTCATCGTTCTCGGCAACGGCCTCGAGCAGCTTGCCGCGCCACTCGTCGGCCGCCTCGATGTGCGTGTCCGGGATGTCGACGGTGTCGTACATCTCGCCCTTGGCGGCCTCGGCCGACCAGACCAGGGCCTTCATGGTGACGAGGTCGACGACACCCTTGAAGTCCGCCTCGGTGCCGATCGGCAGCTGCATCACGATCGGGGTCGCACCCAGGCGGTCCACGATCATGTCGACGCAGCGGTGGAACTCGGCGCCCGTACGGTCGAGCTTGTTGACGAAGCAGATACGCGGAACGCCGTAGCGGTCCGCCTGACGCCAGACGGTCTCGGACTGGGGCTCGACACCGGCAACGCCGTCGAACACCGTCACCGCACCGTCCAGGACGCGCAGCGAGCGCTCCACCTCGACCGTGAAGTCGACGTGGCCCGGAGTGTCGATGATGTTGATGGTGTTGTCGACGTCTTCCAGCGGCCAGTGGCAGGTCGTCGCGGCAGACGTGATGGTGATGCCGCGCTCCTGCTCCTGCTCCATCCAGTCCATCGTGGCAGCGCCGTCGTGGACCTCACCGATCTTGTACGAAACACCGGTGTAGAACAGGATCCGCTCGGTGGTGGTCGTCTTGCCCGCGTCGATGTGGGCCATGATCCCGATATTGCGGACCTTGGCCAGGTCAAGCGAAGTGGTGGCCATAGTGGCTCAATCTTCTCTCGGTCTCGATGTGGGTTGCGACTACCAGCGGTAGTGCGCGAAGGCCTTGTTGGACTCGGCCATCTTGTGCGTGTCCTCACGCTTCTTGACCGAAGCGCCGAGGCCGTTGGAGGCGTCGAGCAGTTCGTTCATGAGGCGCTCGGTCATGGTCTTCTCGCGGCGGGCGCGGGAGTAGCCCACGAGCCAGCGGAGCGAGAGGGTGCCGGCGCGGCCGGGCTTGACCTCGACCGGAACCTGGTAGGTCGCGCCACCGACACGGCGGGACTTGACCTCAAGGGTCGGCTTGATGTTCTCGAGCGCGCGCTTGAGCGTGATGACCGGGTCGTTACCGGTCTTCTCGCGCAGACCCTCCATGGCGCCGTAAACGATGCGCTCGGCGGTGGAGCGCTTTCCGTTCAGCAGAACCTTGTTGATGAGGGAGGTCACCAGAGGAGAGCCGTAGACCGGGTCGATGATGACCGGGCGCTTCGGGGCGGGGCCCTTACGAGGCATTCTTACTTCTCCTTCTTGGCGCCGTAGCGGCTGCGAGCCTGCTTGCGGTTCTTGACGCCCTGCGTGTCGAGGGAGCCGCGGATGATCTTGTACCGAACACCCGGCAGGTCCTTCACACGGCCGCCACGCACGAGCACGATCGAGTGCTCCTGGAGGTTGTGGCCCTCACCCGGAATGTAAGCGGTGACCTCGATCCCGCTGGTCAGACGCACACGCGCGACCTTACGCAGGGCCGAGTTCGGCTTCTTCGGGGTGGTCGTGAAAACACGCGTGCAGACGCCACGGCGCTGGGGGGAACCCTCGAGCGCGGGCGTCTTGTTCTTCTCGACCTTGTCCTGCCGGCCCTTTCGGACCAGCTGCTGGATCGTAGGCACCGTTTCTCCGGTTTCTGTGTGCCAGTCTCGGTAAAGCTAACCTGGAACTTCCCCGACCCACGCGGTCGGGTGTGTCGAATACTGCAGTCCGGTCCCTCGCTGGAACGAGTGAGGCGGCAGATTGCGGTGTCAAAACCCGGCTTCCGTGCGGGTGGCCCTCCGGACGAAGCCCTCCCGCGGCCTTACGGCCCGGCAGGCACTCCAGTGGGAGAATGCGCGCACGGCAGCCCAGGGACACCCCAGGCACAAGGTCAGAGCGTACCTACCGCATGGGCTGCGGTCAAAACAAATGCACACGCGAAGGACACGCCGGACTCCTCACGGCGTTGCGGTCACCGTAGTGGGATCCACGGCCGTACGGAAGAAGGCACCACGCACCCGCGCCGGCCCTCCCCCGGCGACACCGGGAACCCCCGGACGACCCCGGGTGGTCCCTAAAGGCCGACCGCGGCGGTCAGGATGAACACCAGAAGGAACAGCGCCCAGCCACCGATCGCCAGCCAGCCCAGAATCAGACCGGTGAGGGCCTGGCCGTCACCGCGCTCCCCGGACCGGCGGATCTCGGCCCGCGCCTTGTGCCCCAGGATCACCGCCGGAATCGCCGTCAGCCCCCAGGTCACCGGCGTCATGATCCCGCAGACCAGCGCGCCCGTGGCCGAGCTGTTCGTCGACACCGGCATCGGCATCTGCATCGGCATGAACGTCGCCGGCACCATCGGCCGCTGCGGCACGAACTGCGCCTGCGGCACCGGCCCCTGCGGCAGATCCGCGACCAGCATCTGTAGCTCGGCGTGCGTCTGCGCCTTGTAGGCACGCGCGATCCGCTGCTCGTACTCCGGCTGCTGAAGCCGCCCCTCGGCGAATCCCGCCTTGAGCACATCGACCGTACGCTCACGGTCGGCGTGCGAGGCACGCATGGCAGGCACCTGATTCGACGGCTGAGCCGGCTGACCGCCCTGCCACGGCTGGAATGCCACTTCGCGAACCTCCCCCCGCTCGACAGTTCTCCCCATCTTGTCATCACAGACGCAGCAATGGGAGGACGAGTTCCCCCGCACGGCCCCCGGACCGTCAGGATGACCCGGAACACACCCCGCCCAAACGCCGCAGAGCGGCCACCCCGTGAGGGATGGCCGCCCTGTGGCTGTCGTACGGACCAGGATTACTGGTTGTACGGACCGTAGTCGTAGTCCTCCAGCGGGACCGCCTGGCCGGAGCCGGTGCCGAAGGGCGAGTAGTCGATGTCGTCGTAACCGACGGCCGAGTACATCGCGGCCTTGGCCTCTTCGGTGGGCTCGACCCGGATGTTGCGGTAGCGGGACAGGCCCGTACCGGCCGGGATGAGCTTACCGATGATGACGTTCTCCTTGAGGCCGATGAGCGAGTCGGACTTGGCGTTGATCGCCGCGTCCGTCAGCACTCGGGTCGTCTCCTGGAAGGAGGCGGCCGACAGCCAGGATTCCGTCGCCAGCGAAGCCTTGGTGATACCCATCAGCTGCGGACGGCCGGAGGCCGGGTGGCCGCCTTCCGCCACGACGCGACGGTTCTCGCCCTCGAACTTCGTGCGCTCCACGAGCTCGCCCGGCAGCAGCTCCGCGTCGCCGGACTCGATGATCGTCACACGGCGCAGCATCTGCCGGATGATGATCTCGATGTGCTTGTCGTGGATCGCCACGCCCTGGCTGTTGTAGACCTTCTGGACCTCACCGACCAGGTGGACCTGGACGGCACGCTGGCCGAGGATCCGCAGCACGTCGTGCGGGTTGACGGCACCCACGGTCAGCGGCTGGCCGACCGTGACGTGGTCGCCCTCGCCGACCAGGAGACGGGCACGCTTGGAGACGCCGTACGCCGTCTCGTCGCTGCCGTCGTCCGGGGTCACGACGAGCTTCTTGGTCTTCTCGGTCTCCTCGATCCGGACGCGGCCGGCCGCCTCCGAGATCGGGGCGACGCCCTTGGGCGTACGGGCCTCGAAGAGCTCGACGACACGCGGCAGACCCAGGGTGATGTCGTCACCGGCCACACCACCGGTGTGGAAGGTACGCATCGTCAGCTGGGTGCCGGGCTCACCGATGGACTGGGCGGCGATGATGCCGACCGCCTCACCGATGTCGACCAGCTTGCCGGTGGCCAGCGAACGGCCGTAGCAGAAGGCACAGGTGCCGACCGCGGACTCACAGGTCAGGACCGAGCGGGTCTTGACCTCCTCGACGCCCGCGTTGACCAGCGCGTCGATGAGCACGTCACCGAGGTCCACGTTGGCCGGCGCGACGACCTTGCCGTCGACGACGACGTCCTCGGCCAGCATGCGTGCGTAGACGCTGGACTCGACGTCGTCCGCCTTGCGCAGGACACCGGCGGCGTCCTTCGAGGCGATCCGCAGCTTGAGGCCGCGCTCCGTGCCGCAGTCCTCCTCGCGAATGATGACGTCCTGGGAGACGTCGACCAGACGACGGGTGAGGTAGCCGGAGTCGGCGGTACGAAGGGCGGTGTCCGCCAGACCCTTACGGGCACCGTGCGTGGAGATGAAGTACTCCAGCACGGACAGGCCCTCGCGGAACGACGCCTTAATCGGACGCGGGATGGTCTCGTTCTTCGCGTTCGACACCAGACCACGCATACCGGCGATCTGCCGCATCTGCATCATGTTTCCTCGGGCACCCGAGTCAACCATCATGAAGATGGGGTTCGTCTTGGGGAAGTTCTCGTTCATCGCCTCGGCGACCTCGTTGGTCGCCTTGGTCCAGATGTTGATCAGTTCCTGAGTGCGCTCGTCCTTGGTGATCAGACCGCGCTCGTACTGCTTCTGGACCTTCTCGTCCTGGGCCTCGTAGCCCGCGACGATGGCCTTCTTGGCCTCCGGGACGACGATGTCCGAGACGGCGACGGTGACGCCGGAACGGGTCGCCCAGTGGAAACCGGCCGCCTTCAGGTTGTCGAGCGTCGCCGCCACGATGACCTTCGGGTAGCGCTCGGCCAGGTCGTTGACGATCGCGGAGAGCTGCTTCTTGCCCACCGAGTAGTCGACGAACGGGTAGTCCTCGGGCAGCAGCTCGTTGAAGAGCGCACGGCCCAGGGTCGTCCGCAGCCGGAAGCTGTCACCCTGCTGCCACTCGGGCTCGCCCTCCTCCGGAACCGGCGGGGTCCAGCCACGGGGCGGGACGGTGCCGATCGGGAAGCGGATGTCGACCTTCGCCTGGAGCGAGAGCTCCTTGGCGTCGAACGCCATGATCGCCTCGGCGGCCGAGCCGAACGCGCGGCCCTCACCGATGACCTTGCGCTCCTCTTCATCCGTGGTGAGGAAGAAGAGACCGAGCACCATGTCCTGGGTCGGCATGGTGACCGGACGGCCGTCGGCCGGCTTGAGGATGTTGTTCGAGGACAGCATCAGGATGCGGGCCTCGGCCTGGGCCTCCGCGGACAGCGGGAGGTGGACGGCCATCTGGTCACCGTCGAAGTCCGCGTTGAACGCGGTGCAGACGAGCGGGTGAATCTGAATGGCCTTGCCCTCGACCAGCTGCGGCTCGAAGGCCTGGATGCCCAGACGGTGCAGCGTGGGCGCACGGTTCAGGAGCACCGGGTGCTCGGCGATGACCTCTTCGAGCACGTCGTAGACGACCGTGCGGCCGCGCTCGACCATGCGCTTGGCGCTCTTGATGTTCTGCGCGTGGTTGAGGTCCACCAGGCGCTTCATCACGAACGGCTTGAAGAGCTCCAGCGCCATGGCCTTGGGCAGACCGCACTGGTGCAGCTTGAGCTGCGGGCCGACGACGATGACGGAACGCGCCGAGTAGTCGACTCGCTTACCGAGCAGGTTCTGACGGAAGCGGCCCTGCTTACCCTTCAGCATGTCGCTGAGGGACTTCAGCGGACGGTTACCGGGACCGGTGACCGGGCGACCGCGGCGGCCGTTGTCGAACAGCGCGTCGACGGCCTCCTGGAGCATCCGCTTCTCGTTGTTCACGATGATCTCGGGCGCACCGAGGTCGAGAAGCCGCTTCAGACGGTTGTTGCGGTTGATCACACGGCGGTACAGGTCGTTCAGGTCGGAGGTCGCGAAGCGGCCACCGTCCAGCTGCACCATCGGACGCAGGTCCGGCGGGATCACCGGGATGCAGTCCAGCACCATGCCCTTGGGGCTGTTGCGGGTCTGGAGGAAGGCGGAGACGACCTTGAGGCGCTTGAGCGCACGGGTCTTCTTCTGGCCCTTGCCGGTACGGATGATCTCGCGGAGGCGCTCGGCCTCCTCGTCGAGGTCGAAGGTCTCCAGGCGCTTCTGAAGGGCAGCAGCACCCATGGAGCCGTCGAAGTACGTGCCGAAGCGGTCCCGCAGCTCGCGGTAGAGCAGCTCGTCGCCCTCCAGGTCCTGGACCTTGAGGTTCTTGAAGCGGTTCCAGACCTCGTCGAGACGGTCGATCTCGCGCTGCGCACGGTCACGCAGCTGCTTCATCTCACGCTCGGCACCCTCGCGCACCTTGCGGCGGACGTCCGCCTTGGCGCCCTCGGCCTCCAGCTCGGCCAGGTCGGTCTCGAGCTTCTTGGCGCGGGCCTCCAGGTCGGAGTCGCGGCGCTGCTCGATCTGCTGACGCTCGACGGAGACATGCGCCTCCAGCGAGGGCAGGTCGCGCGTGCGGCGCTCCTCGTCCACCCACGTGATCATGTAGGCAGCGAAGTAGATGACCTTCTCGAGGTCCTTGGGCGCGAGGTCCAGCAGGTAGCCCAGCCGGCTCGGCACGCCCTTGAAGTACCAGATGTGGGTCACGGGAGCGGCCAGCTCGATGTGGCCCATCCGCTCACGGCGCACCTTGGCGCGAGTGACCTCGACGCCGCAGCGCTCGCAGATGATGCCCTTGAAGCGGACGCGCTTGTACTTACCGCAGTAGCACTCCCAGTCCCGGGTCGGACCGAAGATCTTCTCGCAGAAGAGTCCGTCCTTTTCGGGCTTGAGGGTGCGGTAGTTGATGGTCTCGGGCTTCTTGACCTCGCCGTGGCTCCACTGACGGATGTCGTCAGCGGTTGCCAGACCGATCCGGAGCTCATCGAAGAAGTTGACGTCGAGCACTATGCGTCAATCCCTCTCAGGGTTGTAAGTCTTGGGGTCTGAAACGGGGGTCCTGGGGCCGGCCGGGGGAGCCATCGCTGACTCCCCGGCCGGACTCCCGTCAGACCTCTTCGACGCTGCTCGGCTCGCGCCGGGACAGGTCGATGCCGAGCTCCTCCGCAGCGCGGAAGACGTCCTCGTCGGTGTCGCGCATCTCGATGGACATGCCGTCCGAGGACAGCACCTCCACGTTGAGGCACAGGGACTGCATTTCCTTGATGAGCACCTTGAAGGACTCGGGAATGCCGGGCTCGGGGATGTTCTCGCCCTTGACGATGGCCTCGTAGACCTTCACGCGGCCGGTCACGTCGTCGGACTTGATCGTCAGCAGCTCCTGGAGGGCGTATGCGGCGCCGTATGCCTCCAGCGCCCACACCTCCATCTCACCGAACCGCTGGCCACCGAACTGAGCCTTACCACCCAGCGGCTGCTGGGTGATCATCGAGTACGGACCGGTCGAACGCGCGTGGAGCTTGTCGTCGACCAGGTGGTGCAGCTTGAGGATGTACATGTACCCGACCGAGATCGGGTCCGGGAACGGCTCACCGGAGCGGCCGTCGAACAGCTGGGCCTTGCCGGAGGACTTGACCATCCGCTCGCCGTCGCGGTTGGGGAGCGTCGAGTCGAAGAGACCCGCCAGCTCGTCCTCGCGCGCACCGTCGAAGACCGGGGTGGCGACGTTGGTGTTCGGCGCGACGTTGTCGGCGCCGATCGCCTGGAGCCGCTGCTGCCAGTCCTCGGCTCCCTCGACCTTCCAGCCCTGGCTGGCGAGCCAGCCGAGGTGGATCTCCAGGACCTGTCCCGGGTTCATTCGGGACGGGACACCCAGCGGGTTGAGGATGATGTCGACCGGGGTGCCGTCCTCCAGGAACGGCATGTCCTCGACCGGCAGGATCTTCGAGATGACGCCCTTGTTGCCGTGACGGCCGGCGAGCTTGTCACCGTCGGTGATCTTGCGCTTCTGCGCCACGTAGACGCGGACCAGCTGGTTCACGCCCGGGGGCAGCTCGTCGCCCTCTTCGCGGTCGAAGACGCGGACGCCGATGACCTTGCCGATCTCACCGTGCGGCACCTTCAGCGAGGTGTCGCGCACCTCGCGCGCCTTCTCACCGAAGATCGCGCGGAGCAGACGCTCCTCGGGGGTCAGCTCGGTCTCACCCTTGGGCGTGACCTTGCCGACGAGGATGTCGCCGGCGACGACCTCGGCACCGATACGGATGATGCCGCGCTCGTCGAGGTCGGAGAGGACCTCTTCGGAGACGTTCGGGATGTCCCGGGTGATCTCCTCGGGGCCCAGCTTGGTGTCACGGGCGTCGACCTCGTGCTCCTCGATGTGGATCGAGGAGAGGACGTCGTCCTGCACGAGGCGCTGCGACAGGATGATCGCGTCCTCGTAGTTGTGGCCCTCCCACGGCATGAACGCCACGAGCAGGTTCTTGCCGAGCGCCATCTCGCCTTCGTCCGTGGACGGACCGTCGGCGAGGACCTGGCCCTCGATGACCCGCGCGCCCTCGTCCACGACGACCTTCTGGTTGAAGGAGGTGCCCTGGTTGGAGCGGGTGAACTTGGCGACGCGGTACGTGGTGTACGTGCCGTCGTCGTTGGCGACGGTGATGTAGTCCGCGGAGACCTCCTGGACCACACCGTCCTTCTCGGCCTTGATGACGTCACCGGCGTCGACCGCGCAGCGGTACTCCATGCCGGTGCCGACCAGCGGCGACTCCGCCTTGATCAGCGGCACGGCCTGGCGCATCATGTTCGATCCCATGAGCGCGCGGTTGGCGTCGTCGTGCTCGAGGAACGGAATCATGGCGGTCGCGGCCGACACCATCTGGCGCGGCGAGACGTCCATGAAGTCGACCTCGTCGGCGGGGACCAGGTCGACCTCGCCGCCACGACGGCGGACCAGGACACGCTGCTCGGCGAAGCGCATGTCGTCGCTCAGCTTCGCGTTGGCCTGGGCGATCAGGAAGCGGTCCTCCTCATCAGCGGTGAGGTAGTCCACCTCCTCGGTGACCTGGCCGTCGACGACCTTGCGGTACGGCGTCTCGATGAAGCCGAAGACGTTGACCCGGCCGTAGGAGGCCAGCGAGCCGATCAGACCGATGTTGGGACCTTCAGGGGTCTCAATCGGGCACATGCGGCCGTAGTGCGAGGGGTGCACGTCACGGACGTCCAGGCCGGCCCGCTCACGGGAGAGACCACCCGGGCCCAGCGCCGAGAGACGGCGCTTGTGGGTCAGACCCGACAGCGGGTTGGTCTGGTCCATGAACTGGGACAGCTGGCTGGTGCCGAAGAACTCCTTGATGGAGGCGACGACCGGCCGGATGTTGATCAGGGTCTGCGGCGTGATCGCCTCGACGTCCTGGGTCGTCATGCGCTCACGCACGACGCGCTCCATACGAGCCAGACCCGTGCGGACCTGGTTCTGGATGAGCTCGCCGACGTTGCGCAGACGACGGTTGCCGAAGTGGTCGATGTCGTCGGTCTCGACGACGATCGAACGGCCGGACTCGCCCATCGTCTCGGTCTCGCCGGCGTGCAGCTTGACCAGGTACTTGATCGTCGCGATGACGTCATCGGTGGTCAGCACACCGGCGTCGAGCGGCTCGTCGCCGCCGAGCTTCTTGTTGACCTTGTAGCGGCCGACCTTCGCGAGGTCGTAGCGCTTGGGGTTGAAGTACAGGTTCTCCAGCAGCGTCTGCGCGGCCTCGCGGGTCGGCGGCTCGCCCGGACGCAGCTTGCGGTAGATGTCGAGCAGCGCGTCGTCCTGGCCCTGGGTGTGGTCCTTCTCCAGGGTGGCGCGCATGGACTCGTACTCGCCGAACTCCTCGAGGATCTGCTCGGTGGTCCACCCGAGCGCCTTGAGCAGAACGGTCACGGACTGCTTGCGCTTACGGTCGATGCGCACACCGACCATGTCGCGCTTGTCGATCTCCATCTCCAGCCAGGCACCCCGGGACGGGATGATCTTGGCGGAGAAGATGTCCTTGTCGGACGTCTTGTCGATGGAGCTGTCGAAGTACACGCCCGGCGAGCGCACCAGCTGCGAGACGACGACACGCTCGGTGCCGTTGATGCAGAAGGTGCCCTTGTTCGTCATGAGCGGGAAGTCGCCCATGAAGACCGTCTGGGACTTGATCTCGCCGGTCTCGTTGTTGGTGAACTCGGCGGTGACGAAGAGCGGAGCCGCGTACGTGAAGTCGCGCTCCTTGCACTCGTCGATGGAGTTCTTCGGGGGCTCGAAGCGGTGGTCGCGGAACGTCAGCGACATCGACCCGGAGAAGTCCTCGATCGGGGAGATCTCTTCGAAGATCTCCTCAAGACCGGACTTGGTGGGGACTTCCTGCCCACTCTCCAGCGCAGCCTCGACGCGACCCTTCCATGCGGCATTGCCGAGCAGCCAGTCGAAGCTTTCGGTCTGCAGCGCAAGGAGGTTCGGAACCCCGAGGGGCTCCTTGATCTTCGCAAAAGAGATGCGCAGCGGGGCGGTGCTGTCGCCGTTGTTCGTATTGGCAGTCGAGGCGTTGCGCGAGGCGGCCAAGAGGGGGTCCTTCCGAGGGCTCGGACTCACTACGCGCGTACCGGTCCCGAATCGAGCAGACTGAGGAAAAGCCCAGTTCAGGGCGGTTCATTCAGGTTTGCTCGGGCTCGGGTATGCCCCTGGTGACGGGCAGGGAGCAGCTAACAGGCAGCGCAAAGGGTCAGTGTAGCCACTTGGCACACTGATGTCCAGAGCGAGTTTCCGGAGACCGGTTCAGCACCGTGATACCGATCTTCTCCCTCCGGGAGGTCACGCCCTCCGCACCGGAGGAAGCCCTCGTTTGTTCTTCTCAATGCCATGCGCCTGCCGAAAGCCCCGCGCCAGTGGCGCACACCGATGCTTCCCTCTTCGTCCGCGATCCATGCCTCGAACCCTGGATCGCTTCTGCGTCGCGTCCCGAGAATTGCGCGCCGCGTCCGGTTCGTCAAGGCCCCCCACCTCTGGAAGATCGTCACATGGGGGCACGTCCGGGCAACGATGATCACCATACTCGCACGCAGGCGCGAGACAACGCAGCCGTGACGAGCACGCCGAAGGGCGACCACCCGCATGGGTGATCGCCCTTCGCTGGTGTCCGGCGCGCCAGAGGCGCTGTGGACGTGAGTCAGAGACTCAGTGGGGTCACTTGACCTCGACGGAGGCGCCGGCGCCCTTGAGGGACTCGGCGGCCTTCTCGGCGGCGTCCTTGGCGACCTTCTCGAGGACGGGCTTCGGGGTGCCGTCGACGAGGTCCTTGGCCTCCTTCAGGCCCAGGGAGGTCAGCTCACGCACGACCTTGATGACCTGGATCTTCTTGTCGCCCGCACCGGTGAGGATGACGTCGAACTCGTCCTGCTCCTCGGCCTCGGCGGCGGCCGGGGCACCCGGGGCGCCGGCGGCGGCAACGGCGACCGGGGCGGCAGCCTCGACGTCGAACTTCTCCTCGAAGAGCTTCACGAACTCGGAGAGCTCGATGAGGGTCATCTCCTCGAACTGCGCGAGCAGGTCTTCCTGGCTGAGCTTCGCCATGGTGGCGGTCCTTCCACTAATTCGGCTGGTGCCGGATGTACATGTCTGGCGGGCGTACTACGGGCCCGCTGGGCGTCCGAGTGATTACTCGGCAGCCTCGGCGGGAGCCGGCGTACCGGCACCGCCCTGCTCGACCTTGCTGCGAAGCGCGTCCGCGGTGCGGGCGAACTTCGTGAGGGGGGCCTGGAAGGTCGCCGCGGCCTTGGCCATGGACGCCTTCATGCCACCCGCCAGCTTGGCGAGCAGAACCTCACGGGACTCGAGGTCCGCAAGCTTCTTGATCTCGTCGGCGGACAGCGCCTTGCCTTCAAGGACACCGCCCTTGATGACGAGAGAGGGGTTTTCCTTGGCGAAGTCACGAAGACCCTTCGCCGCCGTGACCGGGTCACCGGTCACGAAGGCAACAGCGGTCGAGCCCTTGAGGTGCTCGTCCAGCTGAATCCCGGCCTCCTTGGCCGCGATCTTGGTCAGCGTGTTCTTCACCACACGGTACTGAGCGTTCTCGCCGAGAGAACGACGCAGCTCCTTGAGCTGCGCCACAGTCAGTCCGGTGTAAGAAGTCACAACAGCTGCGTTGGAGTCACGGAGCTTAGAAGTGATCTCCTCAACGGCTGCGATCTTGTCAGACGTCGCCATGAGCCTCGGCCTCCTTCCGGGTGATGAGGACCGCGCAGAAGGGGCTGGGCAAAACAAACGCCCCGGCGCAGGCGCACGGGGCGTACTCGACCAAGGCAGAAATCCGCCCGGGAGTTCATCCATACACACCTGCGCAGGCCGTCCGCAGCTAGCGGATCCTTCGGCCACTGCACACCCGGGATCGGGCGCACAGAGACAACCAGCGGTCTTTGGCTTCCGCATACGGTACGGGAGAGCCCTGCGTCAGGCAAATCGACCGAGAGAGGGCACCGGCCGCGCTCCCGGCCGCTGGAGCGCGTCCCGCGGCCGCCCTCGCCCCGGGGGCCAACGCGCCCGCTGAGGGCGGCACAGCATGCGTCAGGCCCCGCCCTCCTTGCCGGAGAGCGGGGCCTGACGACAGTGCTCACACGCTGTGAGGCGCCGATCGGGAAGATCAGACGGCCTCGTCCTCGACGAGGAGGTTGCGGGTGCGGTTGGAGTCCAGCGGGATGCCAGGGCCCATCGTGGTGGTGATGGTGGCCTTCTTGATGTAGCGGCCCTTGGCGGCGGACGGCTTGAGGCGGTTGATCTCCTCGAGCGCCGCGGCGTAGTTCTCCACCAGCTTGGTCTCGTCGAAGGAGACCTTGCCGATGATGAAGTGGAGGTTCGCGTGCTTGTCCACGCGGAACTCGATCTTGCCGCCCTTGATGTCGGTGACAGCCTTGGCGACATCCGGGGTGACGGTGCCGGTCTTCGGGTTCGGCATCAGACCACGCGGACCGAGCACGCGGCCGAGGCGGCCGACCTTGCCCATGAGGTCCGGGGTGGCGACGACGGCGTCGAAGTCCAGACGGCCCTTGGAGACCTCGTCGATCAGTTCGTCCGAGCCGACGATGTCGGCGCCGGCGGCTTCCGCGGCCGCAGCACGGTCACCGGTCGCGAAGACCAGGACCCGGGCGGTCTTACCGGTGCCGTGCGGGAGGTTCACGGTGCCACGGACCATCTGGTCGGCCTTGCGCGGGTCGACACCCAGACGCATGGCGACCTCGACGGTCGCGTCGAACTTGACGGACGTGGTGTCCTTGGCGAGACGGACGGCCTCGAGGGGGGCGTACAGACGCTCCCGGTCGATCTTCGCGTCCGCGTTGCGAAGAGTCTTGCTGCGCTTCACTTCTGCTCCTGATGCAGTGGGGTGGAGTCGTGGTGCGGACCAGCGCCTGGCCCTGCCACGTGTGGTGCCTGAAGGGCTGGGATCAGCCCTCGACCGTGATGCCCATGGAACGGGCGGTGCCGGCGATGATCTTCGACGCGGCGTCCAGGTCGTTGGCGTTCAGGTCGGGCATCTTGGTGGTGGCGATCTCGCGGACCTGCGCCTCGGTGATCTTGGCGACCTTGGTCTTGTGCGGCTCGCCGGAGCCCTTCTCCACGCCCGCGGCCTTCAGGATGAGCTTCGCGGCCGGCGGAGTCTTGGTGATGAAGGTGAAGGAACGGTCCTCGTAGACCGTGATCTCCACCGGCACGACCATGCCACGCTGCGACTCGGTCGCGGCGTTGTAGGCCTTGCAGAACTCCATGATGTTGACGCCGTGCTGGCCCAGCGCGGGGCCGACCGGCGGGGCCGGGTTTGCGGCGCCGGCGCTGATCTGGAGCTTGATAAGCCCCGTGACCTTCTTCTTCTTGGGAGGCATGCTCTCTCCGGGTCCTAGTGAGAGGTGTTTCGCCGATCCACCCGGTCATCCGGATGGAGGCATACCGCACAACGATAACGGGTATAGTCGTGCGGCCAAAAACCGAGCAGGTCAGACCGGCTGTGAGCCCGTCTGACCTGGTCGATTTGGCTGGTGGTCCGGAAGAACCTAGTTCTTCTGGATCTGGTCGAAGCTCAGCTCGACCGGGGTCTCGCGGCCGAAGATCTCGACGAGGCCCTTGACCTTCTTCGAGTCGGCGTTGATCTCGTTGATCGTGGCCTGGAGCGTCGCGAACGGGCCGTCGGTGACGGTGACGGAGTCGCCCACCTCGAAGTCCAGCACCTGGACCTCGACCTTGCGGGACGGCGCCGGCTTGCCCTCGGCCGCGGCGGCCTCCTTGGCGGCCTTCTCCTCGGCCTCCGGGGCGAGCATCTTGACGATCTCGTCCAGCGTCAGCGGGTAGGGGTCGTAGGCGTTGCCGACGAAGCCCGTGACGCCCGGGGTGTTGCGGACGACGCCCCAGGACTCGTTCGTCAGGTCCATGCGCACGAGAACGTAGCCCGGGAGCTTGTTCTGGCGGATGGTCTTGCGCTCGCCGTTCTTGATCTGGGCGACCTCTTCCTGCGGCACCTCGGCCTGGAAGATGTAGTCCTCGACGTTCAGCGAAACGGCACGCTGTTCGAGGTTGGTCTTCACGCGGTTCTCGTAACCCGCGTAGGTGTGGATGACGTACCACTCACCGGGGAGGCCGCGGAGCTCGTCGCGGAGGGCGGCCACCGGGTCGACCGGCTCCTCTTCCTCTGCGGCTTCAGCGACGACCTCGTCCTCGTCCTCCACGTGCACCGCGGCGGCCTCGGCGGGCTCACCGGCGGCGGCATCCTCGGCGTCCAGCTCGTCGGTCTCGTCGGCGGCCTGGACGATCTCGAGTTCGGTGTCGTCGCCCTGGACCTCGGCCGAGGCAGCCGCGTCCACGTCGGCCGCTGCCGTCTCGGCGGAGTCGGCGGCGTCGTTCAGGTTCGGGTCAGACACGGTGGCTGCTTCTTCCTGGCTTCAAGGGGTTGAACATGCGAAAGGGGCGCCCGCTGAGGCGCCCTCCGCGGGATCAGCCGAAGACGTACCCGACGACTCGGTTGATTCCCAAGTCAATCACGGTTACGAGACCGATCATGATGACAACGAAGACGATCACTACGGTGGTGTACGTCGACAACTGGCTGCGCGTGGGCCAGACGACCTTGCGGAGTTCCGCCACGACCTGGCGGTAAAAGAGCGCGAGCCGCGCGAAGGGGCCCTTCTTGCCGCGCTTGCCGCCGCGACGGGGCTTCTTCTGGGATTCCGCGGTTTCGTCCTCGGAACGACCGCGCTCAGGCATGTCGATGGAGCCCAGGGCGTCCGTCACTCGTCCTCACCTGAATCCGGGTCGTGGCCGTGCCGCGCCCGGTTGAGCCGCACGGCGGTGCATTTCATACGTACGCGTGCACGCACTGTGGTGACGAAGTGCGTGTAGCAGGGCCGGAGGGACTTGAACCCCCAACCGCTGGTTTTGGAGACCAGTGCTCTACCAATTGAGCTACGACCCTTTGTGGTTCCCCCAACCTACCGCATGCGGCCGACTGCACTACGTGCGTGCACCGCGGCGACCTGTCGGGAGCCAACGGTCAGCGAGTGTACGTGCTTCAGAGCCGGGCGTCGAACAGAAACATCCCGGGTGGTGCCCGCCGATGCATGTGCCGGGGTTGTCGGAGGTCTGGGACGATGCAGGTATGAGCGCTGCCACTCCTCCCGCTTCGTCCCCTGCCGACCGCCGTGTCTCGGCCCGTGTCGGTGCGATTTCCGAGTCCGCGACCCTCGCCGTGGACGCCAAGGCGAAGGCCCTCAAGGCCGCCGGACGCCCGGTGATCGGCTTCGGCGCCGGTGAGCCCGACTTCCCGACGCCCGGCTACATCGTCGAGGCGGCGACCGAGGCCTGCCGCAACCCGAAGTTCCACCGCTACACCCCGGCCGGCGGTCTCCCCGAGCTGAAGACCGCGATCGCCGCGAAGACGCTGCGCGACTCCGGCTACGAGATCGAGCCCGCGAACGTCCTGGTGACGAACGGCGGCAAGCAGGCGATCTACGAGGCGTTCGCAGCGATCCTCGACCCGGGCGACGAGGTCATCGTCCCGGCGCCGTACTGGACCACGTACCCCGAGTCGATCCGTCTGGCCGACGGGGTGCCGGTCGATGTCGTCGCGGACGAGACCACGGGCTACCGCGTGGCCGTGGAGCAGCTGGAGGCGGCCCGCACGGACCGCACCAAGGTGCTGCTGTTCGTCTCGCCGTCGAACCCGACCGGCGCGGTCTACAGCCGCGAGCAGGTCGAGGCGGTCGGCCGCTGGGCCGCCGAGCACGGCCTGTGGGTGCTGACCGACGAGATCTACGAGCACCTGGTCTACGGCGACGCTTCGTTCTCGTCGCTGCCGGTGGTCGTGCCCGAGCTGCGCGACAAGTGCATCATCGTCAACGGGGTGGCGAAGACCTACGCGATGACCGGCTGGCGGGTGGGCTGGGCGATCGGCCCCAAGGACGTCATCAAGGCCGCCACGAACCTCCAGTCGCACGCCACGTCCAACGTCTCCAACGTCGCGCAGGCCGCGGCGATCGCGGCGGTCTCCGGCGATCTGACGGCCGTCGAGGAGATGAAGGTCGCCTTCGACCGGCGCCGCAAGACCATCGTGCGGATGCTCAACGAGATCGACGGGGTGCTGTGCCCGGAGCCGGAGGGCGCGTTCTACGCGTACCCGTCGGTCAAGGAGCTCCTGGGCAAGGAGATCCGCGGCAAGCGCCCGCAGTCCAGCGTCGAGCTGGCCGAGCTGATCCTGGAGGAGGCGGAGGTCGCCGTCGTCCCGGGTGAGGCCTTCGGCACCCCCGGCTACCTGCGGCTTTCGTATGCGCTGGGCGACGAGGACCTGGTCGAGGGCGTGTCGCGGATCCAGAAGCTGCTGGCCGAGGCCAAGTAGGACACCGGCCGCCGAGTAGGACACCAGCCACCGATCGATGCGAACGGGCCCCGATGTTCCGGGGCCCGTTCGCGCGTTCCCCCGGACACCCCTTCGGGAAGGGCCTACCGGCGCACCGCCCGGATGCGGCAAGATCTTGGGATGGAGAGCGTTCGTGCCGGCGGTGAAGCCGCCATCCGAGACCTGCGCCGACTGCCGAAGGCCCATCTGCACCTGCACTTCACCGGGTCGATGCGGTCCGCGACCCTGCTGGACCTCGCCGACAAGTACGGCGTCCATCTGCCGGAGGCGCTGCGCAGCGGTGAACCTCCCCAGCTCAGGGCCACGGACGAGCGCGGCTGGTTCCGTTTCCAGCGGCTGTACGACATCGCGCGGTCGTGTCTGCGGACGCCCGAGGACATTCAGCGGCTGGTGCGGGAGGCCGCCGAGGAGGATGTCCACGACGGGTCGCGCTGGCTGGAGATCCAGGTCGACCCGACCTCGTACGCCCCGCGGCTGGGCGGGCTGATCCCGGCCCTGGAGATCATCCTGGACGCGGTGCACAGCGCCTCCCGGGACACCGGGCTCGGTATCCGTGTCCTGGTGGCCGCGAACCGGATGAAGCACCCCTTGGACGCCCGTACGCTGGCGCGTCTCGCGGTGCGCTACGCCGACCGCGGCGTGATCGGTTTCGGGCTGTCCAACGACGAACGCCGGGGTTTCGCCCGGGACTTCGACCGCGCCTTCGCCATCGCCCGGGAGGGCGGTCTGCTGGCGGCGCCGCACGGCGGTGAGCTGTCGGGGCCGGCGAGCGTCCGGGACTGTCTGGACGATCTGCACGCCGGCCGGGTGGGGCACGGCGTACGGGCCGCGGAGGATCCGGTGCTGCTGAGCCGGCTGGCCTCGCGCGGGGTGACCTGCGAGGTGTGCCCCGCGTCGAATGTGGCGCTGGGGGTCTACGAGAAGCCGGAGGACGTGCCGCTGCGGGCGCTCTTCGACGCGGGCGTGCCGATGGCGCTGGGCGCGGACGATCCGCTGCTGTTCGGCGCGCGGCTGGCCGCGCAGTACGAGATCGCCCGCACCGCGCACGGCTTCACCGACGCCGAACTGGCCGAACTGGCCCGGCAGTCGGTCCGCGGCTCCTGCGCGCCGCAGGACGAGCAGCAGCGGCTGCTGGCGGAGATCGACGCCTGGCTGGCCGCGTAGGGGCGCCAGCGGCCGCCCAGGGGCCGCCAGCGGCCTGCTGGGGGCCTGCCGGGAGCCCGCTAGAGGCTGACGCCAACCGTGACGGGTTCGTTGACGAGCGTGACGCCGAAGGCCGCGTGGACGCCGTCGCGGACCTCGCGGGCCAGGGCGAGCAGGTCCTCGGTGGTGGCTTTGCCGCGGTTGGTGAGCGCGAGGGTGTGCTTGGTGGAGATGCGGGCGGGGCCGCTGCCGTAGCCCTTGGTGAAGCCGGCCCGGTCGATGAGCCAGGCCGCGGAGGTCTTCACCAGGCCGTCGCCGGCCGGGAAGGCGGGCGGGGCGACGTCGGCGCCGAGGCGGTCCTGGACGCGGCGGAGGAAGGCGGCGTGCTCGGCCTCGGTGAGGATCGGGTTGGTGAAGAACGAGCCCGCCGACCAGGTGTCGTGGTCCTCGGGGTCCAGCACCATGCCCTTGCCGGCGCGCAGCGCCAGCACGGTCTCCCGGGCGACGGAGGCCGGGACCCGGTCGCCGGCCTCCACGCCGAGGGCGCGGGCCGTCTCGGGGTACTTCAGGGGCGCGGAGAGGCCCCCGGCGTCCTCCAGGGCGAAGCGCACCCGCAGCACCACGAAGCGGTCGGGGTGCTGCTTGAAGCGGCTGTGGCGGTAGGAGAAGCCGCACTCCGCGTTGGGGATCGTGACGGTCTCGCCGAGGCGGCGGTCGTAGGCGACGACCTCGGTGATCGTGGCGGAGACCTCCTGGCCGTACGCGCCCACGTTCTGGATCGGGGTGGCGCCCGCGGAGCCGGGGATACCGGCCAGGCACTCCACACCGGCCAGTCCGGCCTCGACCGTACGGGCGACCGCGTCGGACCAGTTCTCGCCCGCGGCGAGCGTGAGGTCCGTGCCGTCGAGCGCGAAGCCGCGGGTGGCGATGCGCAGGGCCGTGCCGTCGAAGCCCTTGTCGCCGATCACAAGATTGCTGCCGCCGCCGATGATCAGCAGCGGGGTCCCGCTGTCGTCGGCCGCGCGGACGGCCGCGATCACCTCGTCGTCGGTGGTGGCCGTGACGAGGCGGGTGGCCGGGCCGCCGAGGCGGAAGGTGGTCAGCGGGGCGAGGGGGGCGTCGTGGAGTTCCTGCACGCGCCCAAGGGTACGGGGGCGGTCCGACAGCGCTCGGCCGGACGCCCCCGGCGGCCCCGGCTCAGGCGAGGCGGACCACGGCGCGGGACATGCCCAGCACCTTCTGGCCGGCGCTCATCGCGGTGAGGTCGACCCGGACCGTACGGTCGTCGTCGTCCAGCTTGGCGGCGACCTTGGCGCTGACCTCGATCAGTGCGCCGGTCTCGTCGTTGGGGACGATGACGGGCTTGGTGAAGCGCACCCCGTATTCGGCGACCGCGCCCGGGTCCCCGGCCCAGTCGGTGACCACCCGGATCGCCTCGGCCATCGTGAACATGCCGTGCGCGATGACGTCCGGCAGCCCGACCTCCTTGGCGAACTTCTCGTTCCAGTGGATCGGGTTGAAGTCACCGGAGGCGCCCGCGTACCGGACGAGCGTGGCGCGGCTCACCGGGAAGGTCTGCGCCGGGAGTTCCGTGCCGACCTCGACCTCGTCATAGGAAATCTTCGCGGTCATCTCAGGCCTCCTTCGCGGCGCGGGACACCAGCTTGGTGAAGGCGGTCACGACGTGTTCGCCCGCCTCGTCGTGCACCTCGCCGCGGATGTCGATGATGTCGTTGCCGGCCATGGTCTTGACGGCCTCGATGGTGGAGGTGACGGACAGCCGGTCCCCGCTGCGCACCGGCCGGGTGTAGGCGAATTTCTGGTCGCCGTGCACCACCCGGCTGTAGTCCAGGCCCAGTTGCGGGTCCTCGATGACCTGTCCCGCGGCCTTGAAAGTGATGGCGAACACAAAAGTCGGCGGGGCGATCACATCGGAGTACCCGAGTGCCTTGGCCGCTTCCGCGTCGGTGTAAACGGGGTTGGGGTCGCCGATCGCCTCGGCGAATTCGCGGATCTTTTCCCGGCCGACCTCGTACGGGTCGGTGGGCGGGTACGTGCGTCCGACAAAAGACTGGTCGAGCGCCATGGGCTCGCAACCTCCCTGTACTGATGGTGACAACGCTGTGAGGCCGCCCCCACGAATGGGGACGGCCTCACGGACGAGCCTGTGTTATCGCGTCTCGCGGTGCGCGGTGTGCGACTTGCAACGGGGGCAGTGCTTCTTCATCTCAAGACGGTCCGGGTCGTTACGCCGGTTCTTCTTGGTGATGTAGTTCCGCTCCTTGCACTCCACGCAGGCCAGCGTGATCTTCGGGCGGACGTCGGTGGCAGCCACGTGAGTGCTCCTTGGACGGACGGGTGGTCGGATTAACGCATAAAAGAGTAGCCGATCGGAGGACCGACCCCACAATCGGCTACTGTCAGTAGCGGTGACCGGACTTGAACCGGTGACACAGCGATTATGAGCCGCTTGCTCTACCGACTGAGCTACACCGCTGTGATGCGAGGGGACCCCGCCCGAAGGCGGGAACCTCACACATCAGAGCCCCAATACGGAATCGAACCGTAGACCTTCTCCTTACCATGGAGACGCTCTGCCGACTGAGCTATTGGGGCGAGCGATGAAGACATTACACGGCCCGCCGCCAAACGTGAAATCCGTATCGGGGCCGTGCCACTGGGGCCCCGCGCACCACACCGGTACGACTATTTCGCGCCTGCGCAACGCTCTCCCGGCAGCGGCCTAGGCTCGGAAGAACGCTGCGTGATCTTGCACGCCGGTGCCTTCGAGGAGCGCGATGTCCGACAGCAGTTCGCCGCAGCCGCAGCCGGGAAAGCCCGTCGGGCCCGGCCGGTTCGCCAGGTCGGAAAGCGGTGCGCTGGTGTTGTGCGGCGCACGGCTCGCCGACGGGCGGACGGTGGACGTACGGCTCGGCGGCGGACGCATCGAGGCCGTCGGGACGGCCGGCAGCCTCGCCCCGCAGGGCGCCCGCGTCGACCTCGCCGGCTACCTCCTGCTCCCCGCCCCCGCCGAACCCCACGCACACTGCGACACCGCCCTGACGGCCGACTCCGACGGCCCCGCCTCCCGTTCGCCCGAAGATGTGCAGCGCCGGACGACCGAGGCCGCGCTGCTCCAGCTGGGGCACGGCGCCACCGCCTCCCGCAGCCACGTCAGGATCGGCGACGTCCAGGGGCTGCGCTCGCTGGAGGCGGTGCTCCAGGCGCGCCGGTCGCTGCGCGGGCTGGCCGATCTGGCGGCGGTCGCGGTGCCGCGGGTGCTGACCGGGGTGGCCGGGGCGGACGGGCTGGCGATGCTGCGGGACGCAGTGAAGATGGGCGCCTCGGTCATCGGCGGCTGTCCGGACCTCGACCCCGATCCGGCCGGGTACGTCGAGACGGTCCTGGAGCTGGCCGGGGAGCACGGCTGCCCGGTGGACCTGCACACCGATGGGGACGATCCGGCGCGGCTGGCGCGGTTCGCGGCGATGTCCGGCGGGCTGCGGCCGGGCGTCGCGCTCGGCCCGTGTGCCGGGATGGCGCGGATGCCGCGGAGCGTGGCGGCGCGGGTCGCCGAGCAGCTGGCGGCCGCCGGGGTCGCCGTCGTCTGTCTGCCGCAGGGCGACTGCGCGGGCCTGGAGCGGTACGGCTCGCGGGTCTCGCGCCCGGCGCCCGTACGGCTGCTGCGGGCGGCCGGCGTCCAGGTGGCGGCGGGCAGCGGGGCGCTGCGGGACGTGGCGAATCCGGTGGGGCGCGGTGACCCGTTGGAGGCGGCGTATCTGCTGGCCTCCCTGGGTGAGGCGACGCCGGAGGCGGCCTACGAGAGTGTGAGTTCGGCGGCGCGGGCGACCCTGGGGCTGCCGGAGGTACGGGTCGAGGCGGGCTTTCCCGCGGAGCTGCTGGCGGTGCGGGGCGAGCGGATCGCCGGGGTGCTCTCGCTGGCGTACAGCCGGATCGTGATCCACCGCGGGCGGGTGGTCGCCCGTACCAGCGCGGTGCGGGAGTACTGCGACTCGGCGGCGGAGGTGGCGCTGGAGCTGCCGCGGCAGTCGCAGCGCTGAGCCGCGGCGGCGAGAAGGCACCCCGTCCCGGCCGGTCCCGCACTTCGCGGCGGCGCTTCGGCGTACGGTCGGGATCATGCGCATTGTCATCGCAGGTGGACATGGTCAGATCGCGCTGCGGCTGGAGCGGTTGCTCGCCAAGCGCGGGGACGAGGTCGCGGGCATCATCCGCCGGCCGGAACAGGCCGGTGACGTGCTGGCCGCGGGAGCCGAACCGGTGGTCTGCGACCTGGAGTCGGCGTCTGTGGAGGATGTCGCCCGGCACATGGAGGGCGCCGACGCGGCCGTCTTCGCGGCGGGCGCGGGGCCGGGCAGTGGCATCGAACGCAAGGACACGGTGGACCGCGCCGCGGCGGCGGTCTTCGCGGACGCGGCCGAGGCGGCCGGGGTGCGGCGCTTCCTCGTCGTCTCGTCCATGGGCGCGGACCTTGAGCCCCCCGAGGGCACCGACCCGGTCTTCGCCGCGTACCTGCGGGCGAAGGGCGCCGCGGACGCGGACGTACGGGCCCGCGCCGGGCTGGACTGGACGATCCTGCGGCCGGGCCGGCTGACCAACGACCCCGGCACGGGCCTGGTGGCGCTGGCCGACACGACCGGCCGCAGCGAGGTGACCCGGGACGATGTGGCGGCCGCCCTGGTGGCCCTGCTCGACGAGCCGGCCACCATCGGCCGGACGCTGGAGCTGATCGGCGGTGAAGTACCGGTGGAGGACGCGGTGCGGGCGCTGGCCGAGGGCTGAGCGCCGGGACATGACGAAGGGGCCCGTGACCAGCTTTTACGCTGGTCACGGGCCCCTTCTCACCTGTGGCGGCGCCAGGATTCGAACCTGGGAAGGCTGAGCCGGCAGATTTACAGTCTGCTCCCTTTGGCCGCTCGGGCACACCGCCTGGGTTTGCTGCCGGGAGAGCCGCTGTGAGGCGGTGCTCCGTGGCAACGACGTAAACCATACCCGATGGCTGGGGGTGGTTCGCCACTCGATTCGGGAGCGCTGGATCTTGGCCGGGTGGCTAGGCTTGGCAGGCGGTCCGGGGACGGGCCGCACCCGTGACGGATCTAGGTACGAGGAGCCAACTCAACATGGCCGACTCCAGTTTCGACATCGTCTCGAAGGTAGAGCGGCAGGAGGTCGACAACGCCCTCAACCAGGCCGCCAAGGAGATCTCGCAGCGCTACGACTTCAAGGGCGTGGGCGCGTCGATCGAGTGGTCGGGCGAGAAGATCGAGATGCGGGCCAACGCCGAGGAGCGGGTGAAGGCGGTACTCGACATCTTCCAGTCCAAGCTGGTCAAGCGTGGGATCTCCCTGAAGGCGCTGGACGCCGGCGAGCCGCAGGCCTCGGGCAAGGAGTACAAGATCTTCGCCTCGATCGAGGAGGGGATCTCGCAGGAGAACGCGAAGAAGGTCGCCAAGATCATCCGCGATGAGGGCCCGAAGGGCGTCAAGGCGCAGGTGCAGGGCGACGAGCTGCGGGTCAGCTCGAAGAGCCGGGACGACCTTCAGGCGGTGCAGCAGCTGCTGAAGGGCAAGGACCTGGACTTCGCGCTCCAGTTCGTGAACTACCGGTAGGAGCCCGGATTCCGGGTGCCACAAGGATGGGGCGGCGCGCTTCGGCGTGCCGCCCCACCGGTGTTTCGGGCGTACGGGTGTGAGGGCTGAAGGCCGGGCGGTCAGCGCGTGGCGAAGGGCTCGTCCGTGGGGACGATGTCGCGGCCCAGCGGCATCAGGGAGACCGGGATCAGCTTGAAGTTGGCGATGCCGAACGGGATGCCGATGATCGTCACGCACAGGGCGATGCCGGTGACGATGTGCCCCAGGGCCAGCCACCAGCCCGCGAAGATGATCCAGATGACATTGCCGATCGCCGAGCCGGCACCGGCGTCATGGCGCACCACGGTCGTCCGGCCGAAGGGCCACAGGGTGTAGCCGGCGATCCGGAAGGACGCGATGCCGAACGGGATGGTGATGATGAGGATGCAGCAGATGATGCCGGCGAGCACATAGCCGAGCGCCATCCAGAAGCCGCTGAGGACCAGCCAGAGGATGTTGAGGATGAACTTCATGATCAGCAGCCTTCCACGGGCACGGCGGAGAACGTCACTGCCGGGCAAGACGCCCTGGGCCGGGTGAAGCGTTGCGTTGCGTTCATCATGCGGCGGGTGGCAGGCGGCGGCCACCGCTCCCCCGCGGGCCCTGGTCCGTCAGGGGCGATGGCCCGCCATCCGCTCCAGACGGGCGATGCGCTCGCGCATCGGGGGGTGGGTGGAGAACAGCCGGGTCATGCCCTCGCCCGCCCGGAACGGATTGGCGATCATCATGTGGCCGGCGGTCTCCAGCCGCGGCTCGGGCGGGAGCGGAAGCTGCTGAGTGCCCGCCTCCAGCTTGCGCAGGGCGGAGGCCAGGGCCAGCGGGTCGCCCGTGAGCTGGGCGCCCGAGGCGTCCGCCTGGTACTCACGGGAGCGGCTGACGGCGAGCTGAATGAGCCCGGCCGCGACCGGCCCCAGGATCATGATCAGCAGCATGCCCAGGAGGCCGGGGCCCTCGTCGTCGTCGGAGCGGCCTATGGGAATCAGCCAGGCGAAGTTGACGAGGAACATCACGACGGAGGCGAGCGCGCCCGCGACCGAGGAGATGAGGATGTCGCGGTTGTAGACATGGCTGAGCTCATGGCCGAGGACGCCGCGCAGCTCGCGCTCGTCGAGCAGCTGGAGGATGCCGTCGGTGCAGCAGACCGCGGCGTTGCGGGGGTTGCGGCCGGTGGCGAAAGCGTTGGGCGCCTGGGTCGGGGAGATGTACAGGCGCGGCATGGGCCGGCGGGCCGTCGTGGAGAGCTCGCGGACCATGCGGTAGAGCCGGGGGGCCTCGAACTCGCTGACCGGGCGGGCGCGCATGGCCCGCAGGGCGAGTTTGTCGCTGTTCCAGTACGCGTAGGCGTTGGTGCCCAGGGCGACGACGACGGCGATGATCAGGCCCGTACGGCCGAACAGGCTGCCGATGACGATGATGAGGGCGGACAGTCCCCCGAGGAGTACGGCGGTCCTGAGCCCGTTGTGCCGGCGGTGCACGGTACGCCCTCCAAGCGGTGCGGCAGGGGAACCCTGTGCTCGTTTCTCCACTGTCCAGTGGATCCTTACTCACTGGTCAACGCGAGATGAACGAGCCTGGTTCCCCGGTGCGCGCGCGGCGGGCCGGGCGGGGCCCCAAGCCGCGCCCGGTGGGGCCCGCCGCCGTACGGGATGCCTGGGGGCCGCTCCGGGCCGTCGGAGCCTGCTCCGGAGCGAGCGGGCCTGCCGGTTAGAGCAGCGCCCCGGACGCGAAGCGCAGGACGAGCTGCGGGGCGCCGGAGAGGGCGATGCCCAGGACGGTGGCCAGGGCGATGGCGGTGGCGAGGGGGGCCGGGATCCCGGCGCGGGGCGGCCGCTGCTCCGCCGGGGCGGTCCCGGGTACGGCTTCGGCGGCCTCGGCTCCCCGGAAGAGGATCGTGGTCCACTTCAGGTAGTAGTAGAGCGCGATCACGACATTGATCGCCATGATTACCGCGAGCCAGGCCAGGCCCGCGTCGACGGCCACCGAGAAGACCGTGACCTTGGCAAACAGGCCGATGATGCCCGGCGGCAGACCGGCCAGGCACAGCAGGAAGAAGCCCAGGGCGAGCGCGGCCAGCGGACGGCGGGCGTACAGGCCCCGGTAGTCGGTGATGCGGTTGGCGGGGCTCGTACGGGCCACCAGGGCGGCGACGGCGAAGGCGCCGAGGTTCACGGCCGCGTACATCAGGGCGTAGGCGACGGTGGAGCCGATGGCGTGCGCCGGGTCGCTGATGTAGCCGGCCGCCGCGATCGGCACCAGGAGGTAGCCGGCCTGGCCGACCGACGACCAGGCGAGCAGGCGTACGGCGCTGTGCGCGCGGCGGGGGTTCTGACGGACGGCCGCGACATTGCCGACGGTCATGGTCAGGGCGGCGAGGACGGCCAGCGCCGGGCCCCAGACGTCCGCGTACGACGGGAAGCCCTGGACGGTCACGAGGATCAGGCCGGAGAAGCCGACGGCCTTGCCGACCACGGAGAGATAGCCGGCGATGGGCAGCGGCGCGCCGACGTAGGTGTCCGGCACCCAGAAGTGGAACGGGGCGGCGGCCGTCTTGAAGGCGAAGCCGACCAGGGTGAGCGCGACGCCGGCGCTCGCCAGCGTGGCCAGCCGCGGGTCGGGCAGCGCGGTGAGGGCGTGCGCCACCCGGGAGAGGTGCAGGCTGCCGGTGGCCGCGTACAGGAAGCTCACGCCGAGCAGCATCACGGCGGTGGCGGCCACCGAGGACAGGAAGAACTTCAGCGCCGCCTCGGAGGAGAGCCGGTCGCCGCGCCGCAGCCCGACGAGGGCGAAGGCGGGCAGCGAGGCCACTTCGAGGGCGATGACGAGGGTGGCCAGGTCCCGGGAGGCGGGCAGCAGGGCGGCGCCGGCCGCCGAGGAGAGCAGCAGGAACCAGTACTCCCCGGTGGGCAGGTCCTGGTCCTTGATGAGGTCGATGGACAGCAGGGCGGTCAGCAGCGCCCCGCCGAGCACCAGGAACTGGATGACCAGGGTGAACGGGTCGGCCACATAGCTGCACACGTCGGGGTGGGCGGGCAGGCAGAAGGTGCGGCGGCCGCCGCCCAGGAGGGGCAGCAGGAGGAGCGCGGACACCGCGAGGCCCGCCGTGGCGATCCAGCCCAGCAGCGGCTTCCGGGCCGCCGGGAGGAAGAGGTCGGCAACGAGCACCACCAGGGCGACGGCCGCGGTGAGCGTGGGCGGCGCGAGGGCGAGCCAGTCGACGGACTGGACCAGGGGCGTGATCGAGCTCATCACTTACCGCCTCCGAGGAGCTGCTGGACGGCCGGGTCGGTGAGGCCGAGGAGGGCCGCGGGCCACAGTCCGGCAAGGACGGTGAGGACGGCGAGGGGGGACCAGGCCGCGTATTCGTAGCGCGCGATGTCGGGGACGGCGGGGGCCGGTGCGGGCTGTCCGGACGGGTCCTCGCCGGCCGGGTCGGCGGTGCCGAGCGGGGCGGTCGGGGCGAGGTGCGGGGTGCCGCCCATGCAGACGCGGCGGACGACGAGCAGCAGATAGGCGGCGGTCAGCAGGGTGCCGAGGCCGGCCAGCACCATGAACGTCAGGAAGGCGGGGCGGCTGAGGCCGGCGGCCGGCTGGAAGGCGCCGAACATGGCCAGCATCTCGCCCCAGAACCCGGCGAGTCCGGGGAGGCCCAGGGAGGCGACGGCGCCGAAGGCGAGCAGGCCGCCGAAGCGGGGTGCCTTGCCGTAGAGGGCGGCGCCGGTGGTCCCGGCCAGGGCGTCGAGGTCGGTGGTTCCGGTGCGGTCCTTGAGGGCGCCGACCAGGAAGAAGAGCAGGCCGGTGATCAGGCCGTGCGCGATGTTGGCGAACAGCGCGCCGTTGACGCCGGTGGGGGTCATGCTGGCGATGCCGAGCAGGACGAAGCCCATGTGGCCGACGGAGCTGTAGGCGATCAGACGCTTGAGGTCGCCCTTGGCGCCCTTGCGTACGAGGGCGAGGCAGGCGAGCGAGCCGTAGATGATGCCGATGGCGGCCAGCGCGGCGAGGTACGGCGCGAAGGTCTGCATGCCCTCGGGGGTGATGGGCAGCGCGATCCGTACGAAGCCGTAGGTGCCCATCTTCAGCAGCACGCCGGCCAGCAGCACCGAGCCGACGGTGGGGGCGGCGGTGTGCGCGTCGGGCAGCCAGCTGTGCAGCGGCCACATCGGGGACTTGACGGCCAGTCCGATGCCGACGGCGAGCACCGCCAGCAGTTGAACGGTGTGGCTGAGCTGGGCATTCGGGCCGTTGTCAGTGGCGAGTGCCACCATGTCGAAGGTGCCGGATTTCACGCCGATGAGGAGGAGGCCGAGCAGCATCACGACGGAGCCGAGCAGCGTGTAGAGGATGAACTTCCAGGCCGCCGCCTGCTTTCCCGCCCCGCCCCAGCGGGCGATGAGGAAGTACATCGGGATGAGGACCATCTCGAAGGCGAGGAAGAAGAGCATCAGGTCGAGGACGGCGAAGGTGGCGAGGGTGCCGGCCTCAAGAGTGAGCAGCAGGGCCACAAATGCCTTGGGAGACGGGCCCGTTGGCATGTGGAAGTAGCTGTAGAGCGCGCAGAGGAAGGTCAGCAGCGCGGTCAGGACGACGAGGGGGAGCGAGATGCCGTCGACGCCGAGGTGGATGCGGATGTCGAGCGCCGGGATCCAGCTGATGTCGGTGGTGGCCTGCATACGGGCCGGGTGTTCGTGGTCGAAGCCGGCCGTCAGCGCGATCGCGGCGGCGAGCACGACACCGGTGACGGTCACGCCGTGGCGCAGTACGGCCTGGTCGGGGTTCTTGCCGCGCAGGCCGGGCGGGGCGGGGAGCAGGGCGGCGAGCGCGCCGACGAGGGGGAGGACGACGACGGCCGCGAGGAGAAGCTGCATAGCGGTGTGATTCACGGGTCAGGCCCTCCTGCGGGGTTCGGCTCCGGCGAGGCAGGCCACGAAGGGTGTCGGCCGGGGGTGCGGGGGCCGGCCCCCGAGGGTTGGCAGCACGGTCAGGCCCCCGTGCCCGTGGCGACGAGGACGGCGGCGACGGCCAGGACGAGCGAGCCCGCGAGCAGTGCGCCGAGGTAGGTCTGCACGTTCCCGGTCTGGGCGCGGCGGACGGCGGCGCCCAGCCACCGGGGGGTGGCGGCGGCGCCGCTGACGTAGGTGTCGACGACCTCGCGGTCCAGGAAGCGGACGAGCGTGGCGGCGGCGCGTACGGGCCGGACGAACAGCACGGAGTAGACGGCGTCGAGGTGGAAGCCGACGGCGGCATGGGGCTGGAGCGGGCCGAGGAGGAGGCGGCCGGGGTCGGCCGGGTCCGGGGCGCCGGCGATGCTGCCGTAGACCGGGGCGTGGGTGGCGATGGCCGTCTCCTCGGCGAGCCCGGGCGAGGCGTCCGGGTCGGTGACGACCGCGCCGAGGGGGGTGCGGGCGGCCAGGGCGGTGGTGTGGCGCCAGGCCGCGTAGGTGACCAGGCCGCCGACGAGGGCGACACCGGTGCCCAGGACGGAGGTGGTCAGGGTCGGCGCGAGCGAACGCCCGTCGAACCAGTCGGGCAGGAGGGGGGCGGCGAGGCCGAGCGCGACGGTCGGGAGGAAGAGCACCCACAGCACGGCGTTCATGACGACCGGCTGCGGGCCGTGGTCGGGGGCCTCGACGCCGGAGCCCTTGAAGGTCAGCAGCCACAGGCGGGTGGCGTAGGCCGCGGTGAGGAGGGCGGTGAGCAGTCCGGAGACCAGGACGGTCCAGCCGGCCGCGCCGGGGATGCCGTGCGCCGCACCGGTGGCGGCGTGCTCGGCGGCGCCCAGGACGGCTTCCTTGGAGAAGAAGCCGGCGAACGGGGGGATCGCGGCGAGCGCGAGCAGCGCGACGGTGACGGTCCAGTAGGCGTCCGGGATGCGCCGGGCCAGGCCGCTCATCCGGGACATGGCGGCCAGCGAGTTGGTGCCCGCGGCGTGGATGATCACGCCCGCGCCGAGGAAGAGGAGGGCCTTGAACGCACCGTGCGAGATGAGGTGGAAGACGGCGGCGCCGCGGTCGCCGACGGCCAGCGCGCCGAGCATGTAGCCGAGCTGCCCGACCGTCGAATAGGCCAGGACGCGCTTGATGTCGTCCTGGGCCAGTGCGGCCAGACCGGAGCCGACCATGGTGACCGCGGCCATGACGGCCATCACCACCAGCGCGGCCGCGGAGGCGGCGAAGACGGGGAGGAGCCGGGCCACGACATAGATACCGGCCGCCACCATCGTCGCGGCGTGGATCAGCGCCGAGACGGGCGTCGGGCCGGCCATCGCGTCCGGGAGCCAGGTGTGCAGCGGGAACTGCGCCGACTTGCCCGCGACACCGGCGAGCAGCAGCAGCGCGATCAGCGTCGGATGGTCCAGGCCGCCGCTGGCGACGGTGCCGAGGATGCCGGTGATGCGGAAGGTTCCGGCGTCGGCGGCCAGCGCGAAGATGCCGAAGAGGAAGGGGACATCGCCGAGCTTGGTGACGAGGAAGGCCTTGAGGGAGGCGGCGCGGGCGGCCTCGGTCTCCCAGTAGTGGCCGACGAGGAAGTAGGAGCAGATGCCCATGACTTCCCAGCCGACCAGCAGCAGCATCAGGTCGCCGGTGTAGACGACCAGCAGCATCGCGGAGGTAAAGAGCGAGACCAGCGCGGCGTAGGAGGGGTAGCGCGGATCGTCGCGCAGATAGCCGGTGGAGTAGATCTGCACACAGGTCGCCACGACACCGACCACCACAGCGATCAGCACGGCGAAGCCGTCGAGGTGCAGGGCCAGGTCGATGGGGATCGAGCCGGTCGGCGTGAGCTCGGTGGCGACGTCGGTGGCCGGGCCGGTGCCCTGCCCGACGGCGACGAGCACCGTGAGCACGGCGGCGGCCAGCGTCGGCAGCACGGCCAGCGGCCGCACGAAGCCGGGCGCCCGGCGGCCCAGCAGAAGACCGGCGGCGGCCCCGAGGAAGGGCAGGAGAGGAACGAGAACGGCAGTGGTCGTGAGGGTCACGCGGCGGCCTCCGCCGTGGTGTCCGGCTGCGGCTCCCCGTCCCCGGCGCCCGCCTGCTCGGCGAGGTCACGGAGCCGGTCGATGTCGGAGCTGCCGCGGTTGCGGTAGACGAGCAGCACGATCGCCAGCCCGATGCCGATCTCGGCGGCGGCGATGGCGATGGTGAAGAGGGTGAGCGCCTGGCCGGTGTGCAGGGTGTCGCGCAGCCAGACGTCGAAGGCGACGAGGTTGAGGTTGACGGCGTTGAGCATCAGCTCGACCGACATCAGCACCAGGATCGCGTTGCGGCGCGCGAGCACGCCGTACAGCCCGGTGCAGAAGAGGAGGACGGCGAGGACGGCCGGGTAGACAAGATGCATCAGCGCTGCTCCTCTCGCGGGGCGGGATCGCGGGAGGCGCCGGTCTTGAGGTCCGCCGCCGCGGCCCTGCCCTCCCCCGTCCTGCGGGACAGCACGATCGCCCCGACGAGCGCGGCGAGCAGCAGCACGGACAGCGCCTCGAAGGGCAGCACCCAGTACTGGAAGAGGCTGCGCCCGGAGGCTTCGGTGGAGCCCTGGGCGGCGCCCTCGAAGCTGATCCAGGTGGCGCGGAAGGCGTCCACGACGACCCAGACCAGGGCGGCGGCCGAGGCGAGGGCCACCGCGAGCGCGGCCCAGCGGTTGCCCGAATCGGCGTCCGGGGAGCGGCCGATGGGCGCCTTGGTGAGCATCAGCCCGAAGAGCAGCAGGACCACGACCGAACCGACGTAGATCAGTACCTGCACCCAGGCGATGAACTCGGCCGTGAGCAGGAGGTATTCGACGGCGATCCCGCCGAGGGCGACGACCAGCCAGAGGGCGGCGTGCACCAGCTGCCTGGTGGTGACGGTGATGACGGCCGCGCCGAGGGTGGCGATGCCGACGAGGACGAAGGCGACCTCGACGCCCGTGGGCGAGAGGAAGCCCTGGCCGGCTGCGGTGGCGGCGAGCGTCACTGTCCCTCCCCTGGGGCGTCCGGTCGGTCCTGGTCCTCACCCTGGGCCGCGGCTTCGGCCTGAGCCTCGGCCTCGACCTGCTGCTGGGCGGCGAGCTTGTCCGCGGCCTTGTGGGCGGCGGCGAGTTCCTTGGGCTCCTCGGCCGCCGGGTCGAGCGCCGGGGGCTCGGGCACCGTCCACATCCACTCGCGGAGCTTGTCGCGCTCATGGGTCAGCTCACGGATGTCCGTCTCGGCGTACTCGAACTCCGGCGACCAGAAGAGCGCGTCGAAGGGGCAGACCTCGATGCAGATACCGCAGTACATGCACAGCGCGAAGTCGATCGCGAAGCGGTCCAGCACATTGCGGCTGCGCTCGCGGCCTCCGGGGGCGGCCGGCGGCACCGTCTCCTTGTGGGAGTCGATGTAGATGCACCAGTCCGGGCACTCACGGGCGCACAGCATGCAGACCGTGCAGTTCTCCTCGAACAGCCCGATGACGCCGCGGGTACGGGGCGGGAGGTCGGGCTGGACGTCCGGGTATTGCGCGGTGACCGATCGTTTCGTCATCGTCCGCAGGGTGACGGCCAGCCCCTTGGCGAGGCCGGAACCGGGGAAGCTCATGACGAGATCACCACCTTGACGACGCCGGTGAGGGCGATCTGGGCGAGGGCGAGCGGGATGAGGACCGTCCAGGCGAGCTTCTGCAACTGGTCCTCGCGCAGCCGCGGATAGGTCACCCGCAGCCAGATGACGCCGAAGGCGAGGATCACGGTCTTCAGCAGCGTCCACAGCCAGCCCAGGCCGTCGGCGCCGAACGGGCCGTGCCAGCCGCCCAGGAAGAGCACGGAGGTCAGCGCGCAGAGAACGACGATGCCCGCGTACTCGGCGAGGAGGAAGAGGGCGAAGCGCAGTCCGGTGTACTCGGTGTACGCACCGAAGATGATCTCCGAGTCGGCGACCGGCATGTCGAACGGCGGCCGCTGGAGCTCGGCGAGCCCGGCGGTGAAGAAGACCACGCCGCCGACGATCTGCCACGGCACCCACCACCAGTGGAACGCCTCGATGATGCCGGGCAGCGAGAGCGTGCCGGCCGCCATCGCGACGGAGGCCGCGGCGAGCAGCATCGGCAGCTCGTACGCCAGCAGCTGCGCGGCCGTCCGCAGACCGCCGAGCAGCGAGAACTTGTTCGCCGAGGCCCAGCCCGCCATCAGCGAGCCGAGCACCCCGACGCCCATGACGGCGAGGACGAAGAAGATCCCCGCGTCCAGGGCCTGGCCCACGGCGTTGTGCGGGCCTATCGGGATGGCGACCAGGACCAGGAGGTACGGCAGCAGCGCGACGGCGGGCGCGAGCTGGAAGATCCGCCGGTCGGCACCGGCCGGCACGATGTCTTCCTTCTGCGCGAACTTCACACCGTCGGCGACGAGCTGCGCCCAGCCGTGGAACCCGCCCGCGTACATCGGTCCGAGCCGGCCCTGCATATGGGCCATGACCTTGTGCTCGGTCTGCCCGATGACCAGGGGAAAGACCAGAAAGACGGCGAAGACGGCGAGCAGGCGCAGCGCGATGTCGAGAGCGTCGCTCATGGGGTGTCGCCTCCTGCCGGGTCCTGGGGGGTGGGGGGCTGGTCCTGGGGGGACGTGGGTTTCGGCTCCTGGGGGGCCGTCGGCTCCGGGGCGGGCTCCGCTTCCGGCTTCTCCGGTTGGGGCTTCGCTTCCGGCTCGGGCTTCTGCCCGGGCTCCGCCGTCCGCTCCGGCTCGTCGAAGGCCGGGCGGGCGTGGTGCCAGGGGGCGTCGGAGGAGCGCGGGGGCGCGGGCTTCTCGGGAGTTGTGGGGGTCGGGGCGTCCTGAGCCGGGGCGTCCTTGGCCGGGGTGTCCTTCGTCGACGTGTCCTGGGCCGGGACGTCCTTGGCCGGTGTCTCCTTTGCCGGGGCGTCCTTCGCCGGGCTTCCGGCGGCCGGGGCCGCCGCGGTCTCCGCCGTCTCCGCCGCAGCGGTCTCCGCCGCCGCTCGCTGCTGGCCGGCCGAACCCTCGCTCACCGAACGGGTACGGCGGGCCGGGCGCTCGGGCCGTTCGGCACCGGCCGGGGCCGCCGGGGTTCCGGTCCCCTCGGCCGCCGCCTGCTGGCCGGCCGAACCCGCGGCCGCCGTACGGGTACGCCGTGCCGGACGCTCGCCCGCGGCGCCGCCGGCCGCCCGCGCACCCCGCGCCGGACGTGCGGGTGCGGGCGGCAACTGGCCCTTCAGCGGGCCCCACTCGTTCGGGTCCGGGACGCCCGGGGGCAGCATCTGGCGCCGCTTGGGCCCGCCGTGCTCGGACTCGCCCGGCTCCTTGGCGCCGGGCCACGCCTTGGCGACCCGCGCCGCCAGCACGAAGTCCTTGCGCAGCGGGTGCCCTTCGAAGTTCTCCGGGAGCAGCAGCGGTACGAGGTGCGGGTGGCCGGTGAAGTCGACCCCGAACATCTCGTGGGTCTCCCGCTCGTGCCAGCCCGCGCCCGCGTACACACCGACGGCAGTGGGCAGCGCGGCCGCGTCGTGCGGCACGGTCGTCCGCACGATCAGCCGGTGGACGGTACCGGGGTGCGCCACCTCCGCGAGGTGGGCACAGATCCGGAAGCCGGTGCCGGGCTCGTCGACGGCGCTCAGCCAGTCGAAGAAGCTGCACCCCAGGGTGTCGCGGGCGGCGGTCAGCGCGGTGAGCCAGCCGTCCACGGGGACGTCGACGGTCAGCAGCTCGTACGCCAGCTCCGCGGTGGCCCCGGGGCCGAAGATCTCGCTCGCCGGGCCGGGCAGCCAGCCCACGACGGGCTCGGCCGGGGGCTGCTCGGGGGTCTCCGGCTGCTGCTCGGCGGTTTCCGGCTGCTGCTCGGGCTGCTCGGTCATCGGGGCTCCTCCCCCGCCGGCTTCGGCGCATCCGCCGGCTGCGGCGCGGGCGGAGTGACGAGGCCGCTGCGCAGCGCGGCCGCCGAGGGCCGGGCGGCGCCGCCCTTCGCGTACCGCTCCCCCAGCGATTCGCGCGCGATCTTCTCCTGGAGCTTGAGGATGCCCTGGAGCAGCGCCTCCGGACGCGGCGGGCAGCCCGGGACGTACACATCCACCGGAATGATCTGGTCGACGCCCTTGGTGACGGAGTACGAGTCCCAGTAGGGGCCACCGCAGTTGGAGCAGGCCCCGAAGGAGATGACGTACTTCGGCTCCGGCATCTGCTCGTAGAGCCGCTTCACCGCGGGCGCCATCTTGTCGGTGACGGTGCCGGAGACGACCATCAGGTCGGCCTGGCGGGGGCCGGGCGCGAACGGGATCACGCCGAGCCGGATGAAGTCGTGGCGCGCCATGGACGCGGCGATGAACTCGATGGCACAGCAGGCCAGGCCGAAGTTGAAGACCCAGAGGCTGTAGCGGCGGCCCCAGTTGAGGACCACCTTCATCGGTTCGGGCGCGAGCCGCGCGAGGGTGCCCAGGCGCCGCGGCTCCGGCAGGAACTCGGGGGCGGCGCCCGCGGCCGCGGCGCCGTTGGAGGCGGGGGTCACGTCCATTCCAGGACGCCCTTCTTCCATGCGTAGAGCAGGCCGACGGTGAGGAAGCCGAGGAAGATGAACATCTCCACCAGCGTCACGCCGCCGAAACCGGGGGCGGCGAAGATCGTTGCCCAGGGGAACAGGAAGATCGAGTCAACGGCGAAGATGACGTAGAGGAAGGCGTAGACGTAGTAGCGGACCTGGGTGTGCGCCCAGCCCTCACCGACCGGATCCACACCGCACTCATACGTCAGCAGTTTCTCCGGCGTCGGTACCACGGGCCGCAGCAGCCGCCCGGCACCGAAGGCCACGGCGACGAAGAGCACACCGATCACGGCGATGAGCCCGACGACCGAGTAGCCCTGGAAGTAGTCCGCGGCGACGGTGGTGCGTACGGTCGCGTCCGGCACGTCCGCCCCTCGCTCCCTGACTGTGATTGTTCAACGACTTCGACGATCTGTACGGACCGGAGTCTAGGCCCTGCCCCGGCCCCGGTGAGCAGCCGCATCATCGCGGCCGGTGGGGTTGTCCCCACTTCGCCCTTCCTGGGTGGCCGGCAGCGTAGACAGAGGGCCCGGTTGTCTCAGAACCTGTCTCACGGACCGGACGGAGGATGGGGCGGAAGGTGGGGCGGAGACGGTCCGGGGAGGGCCGGGCGTCATCCGTGGACCGGCCCTCCCGGGACCGGGCCTCCGTCGAACGGGCTGCGCAGGTCCGGAGCGGTGGGGGCGCCGGTGGATTCCGGGCCGGCGGCCTGCTGGGGCGCCACCGGCATCGTCGGCAGGGGCTGAGACGGCGGCTGCGACGGGGACGGGGGCGGGGAAGGCGGCTGGGAAGGCAGCTGGGTAGGGGCGGCCTGTGCCTGGGGGTGGGGCGGGGGCTGGTGCGGGGCGGGCGCCGGGGGCGTGGCCTGGGGCGGGTAGTACGGGGGAGCCGGTTGGGGCTGGTGTGGGGGCTGGGCGTGCGGACCGGCCTGGGGCTGGGGAACGGCGTGCGGTTGCGACTGCGGGCCGGCCTGGACGTGCGGGCCGGGCTGGGCATGCGGACCGGGCTGGGCATGCGGTCCGGCCTGGGGCTGCGACTGCGACTGCGGGCCGGCCTGGGGCTGCGTCTGTGGCTGCGGACCGGCCTGGGGCTGAGCTCGGTCTTGGGGACCGGGGTGCCCCTGGGAGCGCTGTGGCTGCTGGGGCTCCTCGGGGACCGTCGCCTGTCCGGGGACGTACACCGGTGGCTGTCCCGGCCGGTGGACCGTCGTCTGCCGTTGCTGCTGCCGCCGGCCCGGTTCCCGCGAGACCGCACGGTCCATCACTTCGGCCGCGATCCGCGCCGCCGCCTCCCTCGTGCGTTCGCCGAGCAGCTCCGTACGGATGGCGCCGCCGGCCGCCAGATGCCTGTCGTAGGGCAGCGGCAGCACCGCCGCACCCCCGGCACCGAGGTGTTCGGCGGCCCGGCGGACGTCGACGCCGCTGTCGGGTGAGGTGTGGGTGAGCACGACGACCGTGGTGGGCAGCAGGCCGGAGTGCAGCCCGCCGACCCAGTCCAGTACGGCGCGGGTGGCGGCCACGCCCTCCGGGGTCGCCGGGGTCGCCACCACTCGCGCCTGGGTGGTCACCAGCGCGGTGCGCGCCACTTCGGCGGGCAGCGTCTCGCAGTCCACGACGGTGGCCGCGAAGTGCCGGCGCAGTGAGGTCATCACCACGCGGTAGGTGTCGAGGTCCAGCCGGGTGCCGATGGCGCCCTGGCTCCCGGGCAGCAGCCAGCCGCCGCCCGCGAACGGGAGGAGATAGCCGGTCAGATCCGTGATCAGCATCGACGGCTCGACGATCTGCGCCAGATCGCTGCCCGACCACCGCACCTCGCGGGCGCCGAGCCGGTGCGGCAGCGTGCCGAGCGCCGGATCGGCCTCGACGGCGAGCACCGGGTCGGAGCGGTAGTGCGCGTAGGTGAGCGCGAGCAGGGCGGCGAGGGTGGACTTGCCGGCGCCGCCCCGGATGCTGGACACGGCGATCTGCCGGCCCGTGGCCACGGGCTGCTGGATGGCGTGCGCGGCCTGCGTGACCGCGGCCGTTTCGGCGGCCGGGGACGAGGCGAAGACCCGGCGCAGCGCGCGGCCCGCACGCCGGGCCGCGGGGTCGCCGCGACGTGGCCGGGGCTGCCCGTCGGCCAGCTCCGGCGGCAGCAGGGGCACCGAGAGCGGCGTCCGGGCCGGCAGCCCGGCCCGGCCGTAGCGACCGGGAGCGGGCGCGGGGGCGGGGGCTCCGGGGGCCGGTGCTCCAGGGGCGGGCGCTCCTGGTGCGGGTCCTCCTGGTGCGGGTCCTCCTGGTGCGGGTCCTCCTGGTGCGGGGTGCGCGGAAGCCGGCGGGGTGGGTGACGAGGGGCCGGGCGACGTCGCGGCCGGGCCGGACGGCTGGACCGGAGCGGAGGGCATCGCCGGAGCGGCCGACGGCGTCATCCCGGCCGAATACATCGCCGGAGCGGCCGGCGACGTCAGCCCAGCCGTAGGCATCGCCGGAGAAGACATAGGCTCGGCGTGCCCCGTCGCCCCACCCGGAGGCATCGACGTGCTCAGCGGCATCGGACCGGCCCCGGGCATGCCCGCGGGCGCCCCTGGAACCCCCGGCGTTCCCGGCGCCCCCGGGGCGGACCCCTGCCCCGCCGGACCGCCGCCCGACCCGCTCATCGCCCCCGGCTCAGTCATCGCTCCCGCCTCGCCCGTCATACCCCACTCGCCGCTCTCGCCCGTATTTCCCGCCGCGCTCAACTCCCTTGCCGTAGAGGCCCCAGGAGCCGGATTCATCGCCTGCACCGCGTCCACACCCCCTCCCCCGTCCGCTCCCGATCCCTCTTGCTCCGGGTTGCGCTCCGCCGATGACATGTCCCCTCCACCGCCTCTCCCGGTCAGGATGCGCCGAACAGCAGGCCGTAGAGCCCGAAAGCCCCGAGGGTGACCGGGATCAGCGCCACTACGGTCACCGACTCGGCATGGTCCAGCCACCGCCGCAGCCGGGCGAGCGAGGGCTCCGGGATCCGCACCGCGAGCAGCGCGGCCGGCAGCACCGCCAGCAGGCCCAGCACGACCAGCGCGGGCGCCGCCGCCCCGCCTTCGGCGGCCCAGAGCAGCACCAGCCGTACGCCGACCGCCAGACCGGCCGCCAGCAGCGCGACGACCTCCACCGCCAGCGGATACGCCCGGGCCCGTGAGCACAGCACGATGCACAGCAGCAGCGCGGCGAGCACGGTCCAGAGGCCGGGTGTCTGCACCTCGAGCACCCCGGCCGCTCCGGCCGAGGCCGCCGCGACCGTGGTGGCCGGGGCCAGCTCCCGGTGGGTGGCGCCCAGCGCGCCCGCCACCTGGTGCCGGCTGACCGGCGTACCGCCGGAGCGCAGATCGTCGAGCCGGGTCAGACCGGCGCCCCGTAGTGCGAGGCGCGGCAGCTGGCCCAGAACCAGGACAGAGACGAAACCGAGCACAACTCCCGTACGTGCGGGGGTGGTCAGCGCCAGGCCCAGCTCCCAGGCGCCCACCGCGAGCGCGAGCGACGCGGCACCGGTCAGGCCGCCGCGCCCCAGCCCCGTACAGAGCCCGAGGAGCGCGAGCACGGCCGCCACGGTGAGTCCGACGGCGGCGAGCCGGGCGGCGCCGTCCGGGGTCGCCTGCCAGGCCGCGGCCACGCCGAGCACCCCGCCGAGCAGCAACAGGGCGGCTCCCGGGGCGTGCTGCCCGTGCCGCGCGGCGAGCGCGCCGACGGCCGCACCCGCGACGGTGACAAGGACGGCGGCGGCACCCAGCCAGAGGGCCGCGTCCCCGTTCCCGTACCAGCTGCCCGCGCAGGCCCCGGTGACCGCCGCGAGCAGCACACTCGCCGTCACCGCCGTCCAGGCCCGGCTCCGCTCGCCCCATCCCCAGCCGCGGACCTCAAGAGGGGAGGCCACCGCGTCGGCGAGGTCCCGTGTGGCGGACTCCGGCCGGTCCGCGACGTCATCCGGCTTCAGCAACTGGCCGTCGTAACCCCGCGCCATGGCACCTCGCCCCTCCCGTTGTGCATCGCCACACCTTACGGTCCCGTCGGCGCGCCGTGTCCACCACGCCGATATCGGGACAGGCACCGCGCCCCGGCCCGGCACACCCACCTTGACCTGCGCCGGGACGCTCGACGCGAGGAGCGGAAGGGGGCAAACCCCACCCCGGTCCACCCAGCTACCCCATGGCACCCCGGGCGGCCACCGGGCAATCTGGGGCGCATGACGGAGAGTTCCCGCCCCAGTGCTGCCGAGGACGCCCTTGACGGCACCTCACCACCGCCGCCCAGAGCGCCGCTCAGCGGCCCGACGTGGCGGGAGATCGCCTATCTGCTGGCCAACTTCCCTTTGGGCATCGCGGCGTTCGCGGTGCTGACGGTGTGGGTGGTAACGGGGATCGGGCTGTCCCTCATCGTGATCTCCCTGCCGCTGCTGGCCACGGGGCTACAGGCGTGCCGGCAATACGGGAGGCTTGAACGGGCCCGGGCACGGGCGTTGCTGGGGGTGCGGGTCGAGGAGCCGAGTCCGCTGCGGGCGCGGCAGCCCGGGGTCCTGCCGTGGTTGTGGGCGAGTCTGAAGGATCCGGTCGCCTGGCGGCATGCGCTGTTCACGTTCATCCGGCTGCCGTGGGCGCTCCTCACGTTCCTGGTCGTCTTCGTCCTGTTCTTCCTGGGGTGGCCGGCGCTGCCCTGGGTGGCGCGCTGGCTGACCAATGTGGACCGGGCGATGGTGCGCGGGCTCCTCTCCCCGTCCGACGAACTGGAGCGGCGGATCGCCGAACTGGAGACGGACCGGGTGACGGTCACCGACACCGCGGCCGCCGACCTGCGGCGCATCGAACGGGATCTGCACGACGGCGCACAGGCCCGGCTGGTGGCGCTCGCCATGGGGCTCGGCCTGGCGAAGGAGAAGCTGCTGGAGGGCCGGGCCGACGAGAGCGTGGCGGCGATGGTGGACGAGGCGCACGGCGAGGTGAAGCTGGCGCTCCAGGAGCTGCGGGACCTGGCCCGGGGCATCCATCCGGCGATCCTCACCGACCGGGGGCTGCGGCCCGCACTGACCTCGCTGGCCGGGCGCTGCACGGTGCCGGTCACGACGACCGTGGACCTGTCCGAGCGGCCCGCGGCCGCCATCGAGGGCATCGTCTATTTCACCGTCTCCGAGCTGCTTCAGAACATCTCCAAGCACAGTGCGGCGCGGCAGGCGTCCGTCGAGGTGTGGCGGGTCCCGGAGGGCGGGTCCGCAGGGGCCTCGGACAGGGGCGGTGGCGGGCGACGGGCGGGCGGACGGCTGCTGATCCAGGTGTCGGACGACGGGAAGGGCGGGGCGCGGCTGGACGGCGGCAGCGGGATGGCCGGGCTCGCCGAGCGGCTGGGGTCGGTGGACGGGCTGTTCGTGCTGGATTCGCCGGTGGGCGGGCCCACGCGGGTGACGGCGGAGCTGCCGTGGCGGGAGCGGACGGAGGACGGGGCTGGTGCCGGGGCCGGGGACAGGGCCGGGGCCGGGCGCCGGCGTGGCGGGGCGGTGGTCTGAGGGCGCGACGGCCCGGCGGGGTGGGGCGGCGCGGTGGGGCGGTGGGCCACGGCCCGCGGCGGTGGGGCGGCGCGCGGTGGGCCGGTGCGGCCGGTTGTGGTCGACCGCAGGTCCGAGGGTGGGGATAACCCCCGGCGAAGACTGCGAGAACCCTCATGGTGCGGGAAGTGCCGGTCGCGGACGCTTGTCATGGCGGAAAAAGCCGCACCGAGCGGCGGAGCAGACAGCGGCGCCGACAGGCATGGCCGCGCCCGGCAGAACGGACAACGAGACGATGGATACCTCATACGCACCGCATCTTCGCGGCTCCCGGGTACCTGTGGGGCTGCGCGCCCCGTTCTCCGGGCGCACCTGGCGGGAGTTCCTCTATCTCTTCCTCAGCCTCCCGATGTCCGTCCTGATGTTCACGTACGCGATAACGGTGCTCGCGCTGGGCGCCGGTCTGCTGGTGACGTTCCTGGGTATCCCGGTGCTGGCGGGCGGCCTGGCCGGCAGCCGTGGGCTGGGCGCTCTGGAGCGGGCGCGGGCCCGCGCCCTCCTGGGGCTGGAGGTCGCCGATCCGGAGCCGCCCCGGGCCTCCAAGCCGGGCCTGATGGGGTGGGTCGGGGCCGTGCTGAAGAGCGGGGCGTCCTGGCGGCACGTCGTCTACGCCCTGCTGCACATGCCGTGGGCGATCTTCTCCTTCGTCTTCTCGCTGACGTTCTGGTCCGTCGGCTGGGTGCTGCTGAGCTACCCGCTGTGGCGGTGGACGTTCCCCGCCTATCTCGACCAGCCGAGCGCGCTGATGTGGGATGACGGCTCCGGCCACGGCGTCTATTTCGACGCCCCGACCGAGATCGGGTTGACCTGCGGGTTCGGGCTGCTGCTGGTCCTGGCCGGGCCGTGGGTGATCCACGGGCTGACGCAGGTCGACCGGGTCATGGTGGACGGCCTGCTCGGGCCCTCCGTGCTCGCCACCCGGGTGTCGCAGCTGGAGTCGGACCGTGGGGTGGTGGTGGACACCGCGGCGGCCGACCTGCGCCGCATCGAGCGCGATCTGCACGACGGCGCACAGGCCCGGCTGGTGGCCCTCGCCATGGACCTGGGCCTGGCCAGGGAGAAGCTGGCGGAGGACCCGGAGGCCGCGGCCAAGATGGTGGACGAGGCGCACGGCGAGGTGAAGACCGCGCTCCAGGAGCTGCGCGACCTGGCCCGCGGCATCCATCCGGCGATCCTCACCGACCGGGGTCTTGGCCCGGCGCTGTCGGCACTGTCCGCGCGGTGCGCGGTTCCGGTGACAGTGACGGTGGATGTGGACCGCCGGCCGGCCGCGGCGATTGAGGGCATCGCCTACTTCACCGCCTCCGAGCTGCTCCAGAACGTCTCCAAGCACGCCCGGGCCACCAACGCCACGCTCGATGTCTGGCACACCGCGGACCGGCTCATGGTGCTGGTCACGGACAACGGGCAGGGCGGCGCACACACGGAGAGCGGCACCGGCCTGGCCGGCCTCGCCGAACGGCTGGATGCGGTCGACGGCCTGCTGATAGTCGACTCCCCGCCCGGCGGCCCGACCTGCATCACCGCCGAGCTGCCGTGGCGCGGATGACCACCGGACGGCACTGGCAGATAACCACCGAACGGCATCGGCGGAGGACCGCCGGGCGGCGCCGGCGAATGGCCCCCGCACGACATTGAGCGCGCCGCCGGGACAACCCCGCCGGGTCAGCACCACCGCGACAGCCCCGCCGGGGCCCCGCCCCACCCCCACACCCGGCGCCCGCAACCCCCTGTCCGCGCCTCCGAACCCCTGTCTGCGCCCCGGACCCCCTTCCCGGCCCCGCCTCCGTCCGGATGCTGGGATGCTGGGGGCCGGCAGGGACGGGGCGGGATGACGCAGGGGGGATCTGAGCCGTGGAGGACAAGGTGCGGGTGGTCATCGCCGAGGATTCGGTGCTGCTCCGGGAGGGGCTGACCAGGCTGCTCACCGACCGGGGACACGAGGTCGTGGCCGGTGTGGGGGACGCCGAGGCGCTGATCAAGGTGATCGGGGAGCTGGCGGACGAGGGCGCACCGCCGGATGTGGTGGTGGCGGACGTACGGATGCCGCCGACGCACACCGACGAGGGCGTGCGGGCCGCGATCCGGCTGCGCCGGGACCACCCGGGCCTCGGGGTGCTGGTCCTCTCGCAGTACGTCGAGGAGCAGTACGCGACGGAGCTGCTGGCCGGTTCGAGCCGGGGTATCGGCTATCTGCTCAAGGACCGGGTGGCCGAGGTGCGGGAGTTCGTCGACGCGGTGGTCCGGGTCGCCGGGGGCGGGACCGCGCTGGACCCGGAGGTGGTCGCCCAGCTGCTGGGCCGCAGTCGTAAGCAGGATGTGCTGGCCCATCTGACACCCCGGGAGCGGGAGGTGCTGGGGCTGATGGCCGAGGGCCGGACGAACTCCGCGGTCGCCCGGCAGCTGGTGGTCAGCGACGGTGCGGTCGAGAAACACGTCAGCAATATCTTTTCGAAACTGGGCCTGGCGCAGAGTGACGGGGATCACCGCAGAGTGCTTGCCGTGCTCACCTATCTGAACTCCTGAGGATCTGACACTCTGTCAGATGAGCTGGCTGCGGTGTTTTCCGCCCAGGTCCAGGGCTTTGGGCGTAGAACCAATGGAGGAGTCCGGAGCGTCATGAAGAACGGGGTCACGGGGGCGGTGATTTCATGACAAAACGCACCAGATCGCTGTCTCATGTTGACGTCCACCATGCGATCGACCCAAGGAAGGCCACCCTTACCCACGTACGATGGTTATGGGACAACCGGTCGGTACGACACGTCCCGAGCCCTGCCTCCGGCGGGGACGCCGCACCCCTCGAGGGAGGTCCGAAGCAGTGACCAGCCAGGTCAGTAGCCCAGCCGAGCAGACCGACGCAGCGCTTGTCGGGGAACAACGCGCTTCCGGCAACGGGGGCGATGGCAAAGAAGTCCGACGTCTGGACCGGGTGATCATCCGGTTCGCCGGTGACTCCGGTGACGGTATGCAGCTCACCGGCGACCGGTTCACCTCCGAGACGGCGTCATTCGGCAACGACCTGTCGACGCTGCCCAACTTCCCCGCCGAGATCCGGGCCCCTGCCGGGACCCTGCCGGGCGTCTCCAGCTTCCAGCTGCACTTCGCCGACCACGACATCCTCACGCCGGGTGACGCACCGAATGTGCTGGTCGCGATGAACCCCGCCGCGCTGAAGGCGAACATCGCCGACGTCCCGCGGGGCGCGGACATCATCGTCAACACCGATGAGTTCACCAAGCGCCCGATGGCGAAGGTCGGCTATGCCACCAGCCCGCTGGAGGACGGCTCGCTGGAGGCCTACAACGTCCACCCGGTGCCGCTGACCACACTGACGATCGAGGCGCTCAAGGAGTTCGGGCTCTCCCGCAAGGAGGCCGAGCGCAGCAAGAACATGTTCGCGCTGGGCCTGCTGTCGTGGATGTACCACCGGCCGACCGAGGGCACCGAGAAGTTCCTGCGGGCGAAGTTCGCCAAGAAGCCGGACATCGCGGAGGCGAACGTCACCGCGTTCCGGGCGGGCTGGAACTTCGGCGAGACGACCGAGGACTTCGCCGTCTCCTACGAGGTCGCACCGGCGACCAAGGACTTCCCCACCGGCACCTACCGCAATATCTCCGGGAACCTCGCGCTGTCCTACGGGCTGATCGCGGCGGGCCGGCAGGCGGATCTGCCGCTGTATCTGGGCTCGTACCCCATCACCCCGGCCTCCGACATCCTGCACGAGCTGTCCAAGCACAAGAACTTCGGTGTGCGGACGTTCCAGGCGGAGGACGAGATCGCCGGTATCGGCGCGGCGCTGGGCGCGGCCTTCGGCGGCGCACTGGCGGTGACCACCACCTCCGGCCCCGGTGTGGCGCTGAAGTCGGAGACCATCGGTCTCGCGGTCTCCCTGGAGCTGCCGCTGCTGATCGTGGACATCCAGCGCGGCGGGCCCTCCACCGGTCTGCCGACGAAGACCGAGCAGGCCGACCTGCTCCAGGCGATGTACGGGCGCAACGGCGAGGCACCGGTGCCGATCGTGGCGCCGAAGACGCCCGCCGACTGCTTCGACGCGGCGCTGGACGCGGCCCGTATCGCGCTGACCTACCGCACCCCGGTCTTCCTGCTCTCCGACGGCTATCTGGCCAACGGCTCCGAGCCGTGGCGGATCCCCGACATCGAGGAACTCCCCGATCTGCGGGTCCAGTTCGCCTCCGGCACCAACCACCAGCTGGCGGACGGCACCGAGGTCTTCTGGCCGTACAAGCGCGACGAGCGGACGCTGGCCCGCCCCTGGGCCGTGCCGGGCACACCGGGCCTGGAGCACCGCATCGGCGGCATCGAGAAGCAGGACGGCACCGGCAACATCTCCTACGACCCCGCCAACCACGACTTCATGGTGCGCACCCGCCAGGCGAAGGTGGACGGCGTCGAGGTGCCCGACCTCGAGGTCGACGACCCGGCCGACGAGAGCGGCCAGGGCGCCCGGACCCTTGCCCTGGGCTGGGGTTCGACGTACGGACCGATCACCGCGGCGGTCCGGCGCGTCCGGCGCGCGGGAGACCGTATCGCGCAGGCCCATCTGCGCCATCTCAACCCCTTCCCGCGGAATCTCGGCGAGGTCCTGGCGCGTTACGAGAAGGTGATCGTGCCGGAGATGAACCTCGGACAGCTCGCCACTCTGCTGCGCGCCAGGTACCTCGTCGACGTGCAGTCGCACACCCAGGTCAGCGGAATGCCGTTCAAGGCCGAGCAGCTCGCGGAGGTCTTTAAGGAGGCCATCAATGACTGAGGCGATCTCGGAGAGGCCCTCGCAGATCGAGGCGCTCTCCCTGGTGCCCAAGGCCGACGCCAAGCAGTCCATGAAGGACTTCAAGTCCGATCAGGAAGTGCGCTGGTGCCCCGGCTGCGGTGACTACGCCGTCCTCGCCGCCGTGCAGGGCTTCATGCCCGAGCTCGGCCTGGCGAAGGAGAACATCGTCTTCGTCTCCGGCATCGGCTGCTCCTCCCGCTTCCCGTACTACATGAACACCTACGGGATGCACTCCATCCACGGCCGCGCCCCGGCCATCGCCACCGGCCTGGCCTCCTCGCGGCGCGATCTGTCCGTCTGGGTCGTCACGGGCGACGGCGATGCGCTGTCCATCGGCGGCAACCACCTCATCCACGCCCTGCGGCGCAACGTCAACCTCAAGATCCTGCTGTTCAACAACCGGATCTACGGTCTGACCAAGGGCCAGTACAGCCCCACCTCCGAGGTCGGCAAGATCACCAAGTCGACGCCGATGGGATCGCTGGACGCGCCGTTCAACCCGGTCTCGCTGGCGCTCGGCGCCGAGGCGTCCTTCGTGGCCCGCACCGTCGACTCCGACCGCAAGCACCTCACCTCGGTGCTGCGCGAGGCCGCCGCCCACCCCGGCACGGCGCTGGTGGAGATCTACCAGAACTGCAACATCTTCAACGACGGCGCCTTCGAGGTCCTCAAGGACAAGGAGCAGGCCGAGGAGGCCGTGATCCGGCTGGAGCACGGGCAGCCGATCCGCTTCGGCGCGCTGGCCCCCGACGGCTTCGGCTCCAAGGGCGTGGTCCGCGACCCGGCCACCGGCGACCTCAAGGTCATCGACGTCCGGGAGGAGGGCACGGGCGGGGTGCTGGTGCACGACGCCCACAACCCCTCGCCCACGACGGCCTTCGCGCTCTCCCGGCTCGCCGACGCCGACACCCTCCACCACACCCCCATCGGTGTGCTGCGCAGCGTCGACCGGCCGGTCTACGACACCCTGATGTCCGACCAGCTGGACGCCGCCATCGAACAGAAGGGCAAGGGCGACCTCGCCACCCTGCTGACCGGCAACGACACCTGGACGGTCGTCGGCTGACCGACCGGTGCCGCACGGGTGCCTCCGGGAGCGTTACACCACGCTCCCGGAGGCACCCGTTCGTTATGCGCCGTGCTCGCGCCAGGCCGGCTCGCGCCAGGTCGCCCCTCCCCCGCGCCGTGCCGGTGCCGCGCCGCCGGGCGATGCTGAAGGGGATCCCGTACCAGCTATCCGTACACCCGTCATAGACGATCGTTTAGCGCAGGCGTACGGTCGGGTCCTCAAGCCAGCGACGCCCACAGGGGGTACTCATGAGCTTCGTCGTCACCGGCGCCACCGGGGCACTCGGCCGGCTCGTCATCGAGGAACTGCTCCGGCGCACCACCCCGGGCGAGATCGTCGCCCTCGCCCGCGACCGGTCCAAGGCCACCGGCCTCGCGGCCCGCGGGGTGGAGATCAAGACCGCGGACTACAGCCGCCCCGAAACCCTCCAGGGCGCCTTCGCGGCCGGTGACCGGGTGCTGTTCATCTCCGGGAACGAGGCGGGGCAGCGCCTCACCCAGCACCGCACCGTGATCGACGCCGCGCGGGAGGCGGGCGTCGGGCTGCTGGCGTACACCAGCGTGCTGGGCGGGCCGACGGCCACGTTCTCGATCGCCGAGGAGCACCTCGCCACCGAGCAGGCGCTGCTCGCGTCCGGGGTGCCGTATTGCCTGCTGCGCAACGGCTGGTACCACGAGAACTACACGGGCGCGCTCGCCGGCACCCTCAAGACCGGCGCCGTCGTGGGCAGCGCGGACGGCGGCCGGGTGGCCACCGCCGCGCGCCGGGATTACGCCGAGGCGGCCGCCGTCGTGCTCACCGGCAGCGGCCACGAGAACACGGTGTACGAGCTGAGCGGCGACACCGCCTGGACGATGACCGAGTACGCGGCCGAGGTCTCGCGGCAGACCGGCCGGCGCATCGCGTACCGCGATCTGCCGCCGGAGCAGTATGCGGCGCTGCTGGTGGAGGCGGGCGTACCGGCGCTGGGCGCCCAGCTGGTCGCCGACGCGGACACCGGGATCGCCCGCGGCGAGCTGGCCGCGACACCCGGGGAGCTGTCCCGGCTCATCGGCCGGCCGACCACACCGCTCGCCGAGGCGATCGCGGAGGCGCTGAAGGGGCTGGAGGGGCCGCAGGGGCTGCCCCGGAGCGCCGCTCGTGGACCGTCATGACCGTATGGCAAGACGGGCATGACAGGCGGTCCGGGCGGCGCTACGTTCACCAGGGCGTCACGGCACCACCAGGAGGGTCCCCTTGCAGCCTCGAAGCGATCAGCGCACCGGACTCGCCTACGGCATCGCCGCCTACACCATGTGGGGCCTGCTGCCGCTCTACTGGCGTCTGCTGGACGACGCCGCGCCCTCCGAGATCCTGGCCCATCGCATGGTGTGGTCGCTGCCGGTCGCCGTCGTCCTGCTGGCCGTGCTCCGCCGCTGGTCCTGGATCGGCCCGCTGCTGCGGCAGCCCCGCAGGCTGGGGCTGATCCTGGTCAGCGCCCTGGTGATCTCGGCGAACTGGTTCCTCTACATCTGGGCGGTCAACTCCGGGCACGTCCTGGAGGCATCGCTCGGCTACTTCATCAATCCGCTGGTCAGCATCGCCTTCGGCGTCCTGGTGCTGCGCGAACGGCTGCGTCCGCTCCAGTGGACGGCGGTGGGCATCGGCGCGCTGGCCGTCGTGGTGATGACCGTCGCCTACGGCCGGATGCCCTGGATCGCGCTCGCGCTGGCCTTCTCGTTCGCGACGTACGGCCTGGTCAAGAAGGGCATCAAGCTCGACGGGATCGAGGGCTTCAGCGCCGAGACGGCCCTCCAGCTGCTGCCCGCGCTGGGCTTTCTGGTCTTCCTCGGCCTGCGCGGCGAGGCCAGTTTCACCACCGGGGTGGGCCAGGCGCTGCTGCTGTCGGCCTGCGGGGTCGCGACGGCGGTGCCGCTGATCTGCTTCGGCGCCTCGGCGGTGCGGCTGCCGCTGACGATGATCGGGATGCTCCAGTACCTGGCGCCGACCTTCCAGTTCCTGCTGGGGCTCACGGTCTTCCACGAGACGATGCCGCCGGAGCGCTGGGCCGGGTTCGCGCTGGTGTGGCTGGCGCTGGCGGTGCTGACCTGGGACGCGCTGCGGACCGCGGGGCGGGCGCGGGCGGCGCTGGCCGAGGCCGCGGCGCAGGCGGCCGCGGCGGCACCTCCCCCGGAAGCGGCCACCGAAGCGCCCCCGGCGGCAACGGCGCAGGCCGCCGCGGAGCAGCCGGGGACACCGCGGCCTCCCCGCCTCACGCAGTGATGTCCCGGGTGGTGAAGCGCGCCCAGGCCGCCGAGCCGAACACCACGGCGTACAGCGCCTGGAGGCCGAGGTTCTTCTCCAGCTGGTCCCAGTAGACGGGGTCGCGGAGCAGATCCGCGAAGGACAGCCAGTAGTGCGGGAAGAGGTAGGGCTGGAGGGCGTGCAGCTGCGGGAGGGTGTCCAGTATCTGCACGGTGATCAGCAGGCCGACCGTGGTCGCCATGGCCGCTATGCCGCTGGTGGTGAGCGTCGAGACGAACAGGCCGATGGCCGCCACCCCGGTCAGGGACACCGCCACCGCGACCGCGATGGCCAGGGCCCGCAACAGGCCCTCGCCGAAGGACACGGAGGTGCCCGAGAGCAGGGTGACTTCGCCCAAAGGGAAGAGCAGCGCGCCGGTCGCCAGGGCGGACAGCGCCACCACCAGGGTGCTCACCAGACAGAACGTCAGGGTCGTGGCGTATTTGACCAGCAGCAGACGGAGACGGCCCGCGGGGGCGACCAGGAGATAGCGCAGCGTCCCGCCATGGGCCTCGCCGGCGAGGGAGTCGCCCGCTATCACGCCGACGGACATCGGCAGGAAGAACGGCAGGGTCACCGCGAGCGAGGCGAAGACCAGGAACAGGCCGTTGTGGGTGACCTGGGAGAGGAAGGCCGGGCCGCCCTCGCCGCCACCGCCGTCCGGCCCGCCACCACCGGTCTCGATCCGGACGGCGACACCGACCAGGACCGGTACGCCCGCGAGCACCGCCAGCAGCGCGAGGGTGCGCCAGCGCCGGAACGTCATGACGATCTCGCTGCGCAGCAGCCCCAGCGACCACAGCGGCCGGGGCGTCCGCGCCACCGCCTCAGCCTGCGACATCGAAGCCCTCCCCGGTCAGCGCCACGAAGACATCCTCCAGCGAGGCGCGCGCCGTGCCGAAGCCGCGGACCCGCACACCGGCGTGCACCAGCGCGGCGTTGAGCTCGGCGATCTCCCGCGGCGCCGCGTCCTGCGCCCCGTCCAGCGGGGCGTCCGGGGGCGGGAGTTCGCCCGTCACCCGGTCGTCGGTGACCTCCACCCCGGTCACCCCGCACTCCTTCAGCACCCGGGCCGCGTCCGCGGTGTCGGGCGTGGTGACCGTGAGCCGGGCGTGGCCGTGCGGGCCGAGGACCGTGGCGGAGAGGTCGGCGACCGTGCCCTGGGTGAGCAGCCGGCCGCGGGCCATCACCGCGGCATGGGTGCAGACCTGCTCGATCTCGTCGAGGAGATGGGAGGAGAGAAAGACGGTCGTGCCGTCCGCCGCCAGCTCGCGGACCAGGGCACGGATCTCCCGCATGCCCTGGGGATCCAGGCCGTTGGTGGGCTCGTCGAGCACCAGCAGCTCACGGGGCTGGAGCAGGGCCGCGGCCAGGCCGAGGCGCTGCTTCATGCCGAGGGAGTAGGCGCGCGCCTTCTTGCCGGCCGCCGCGGCCAGGCCCACCCGTTCCAGCGCCCGGCCGACCCGCGCCTCGCGGGTCCGGGGATCGGCGGCCGGGTCGGCGGCGTCGAAGCGGCGGAGGTTGTCCCGCCCACTGAGGAAGCCGTAGAGCGCCGGGCCTTCTATGAGCGCGCCGACCCGGGGCAGCACCCGGCGGCCCGCGGCGGGCATCGGCTGCCCGAGCACCCGGGCGCGGCCGGCGGTCGGCTCGATCAGGCCCATCAGCATCCGGATGGTGGTGGTCTTGCCGCAGCCGTTGGGGCCGAGGAAGCCGAAGACGCTGCCGCGCGGTACGGCCAGATCGAGGCCGTCGACGGCGAGCCGGCCGCCGCGGTACGCCTTGGTCAGCCCCTGGGTCTCGATCGCCCGCTCCCCGGCCGGCGGCGGCCCGGCCCCGTCAGCGGGCGGGCGCACCCGGCCGGGCCCCGGGGCGGGCGGTGCCGGCATCGGTTCCCCCTGTCGTACGAGGCCCACGGGCCGCGCCGCGCCCCCCGCGAAGGGGTGGCGCGGCGGTCCCGCGAGGCCGCGGTGGTGCCTTACTTGGCGGCGTTGGCCGCGTTGATCAGGGTCTGCTTGTCGACGGCGCCGACATAGACCGTGCCGTTGTCCGTGACCAGGGCATTGACCAGACGGGTGCTGAAGACCTGGCCGGAGCCGAACTTGCCGTTGACCTTGTCGCCGATGCTGTCCAGGAACTTGCCGACGTCGCCGCCCGCGCCCTTGGCCTTGTCCATGTCCTTGCCGGAGGGCAGACCGGAGCCGTCGCCCTTGATCGTGGCGATGGACGTCCAGCCCTTGCCGATGATGTCCATCCCGTCCACCTCCTTGGCGAGGTGCTTGCGGGACGGGGCGTCCTTGCCGTGTTCGCGCTGCGCGGTGGCGCGCTCCTTGTCGCCGTTGACGACCTTGGCACCCTTGGGCGGGGTGAAGGAGAACGTGCTGGCGGCGGGCTTGGCGAAGTCGACGTTGGTGAAGCCGACGTCGACGGCGGCGGCGCCACCGCTCTTCGGGGTCAGGGTGAACTTCAGCGGCACGCCGTTGGCGGCGTCCACCGCGACCCGGATCGAGCCGACCGTGGAACCGGCCTGCTTGGGCTTGATCAGCAGCTGGTAGGCGTCCCGTCCGGCGACCTTGGCGGTGCCGTCGACGGTGACCGAGGTCGTGTCACCGGCCGCCTCCAGGGCCTGCTTCGCGAGGTCCTGCGGCGTCGCGGTCTTCAGGTCCTTGGGCAGGCCCCCGGGGGCCCGGTGCTGCTTGCCGGACGCACCGTCGGGGTCGCTGCTGTGCACGGCGGTGTTGCTGCCGCTGTCGTACGCCCAGACGTCCTTGCCGTTGTGGACGAGGCTGTACTCGGCGGCCTTGTCCACGATGGACACCCGCTGCTTCTCGGGGCCGTCGGCCGCGACGCGCAGGGTGTGCGCACCGGACGCCAGCTCCATCAGCTTCTGCTGGGGCGCCGCGGAGGCATCGTCGCCACCCTGCGCGTCCCCGCCCTGCGCGCCGCCGTCCGGGGCGCCGCCGAAGCCGCCCGCTCCGCCACCGGCGCCCGGCAGGGTCGGCAGGCCGAGGTCCGTGGTGACCCGGACCGTGCCGGAGAGCTGCTGGACATCGGACTTGGCGACCTTGGCTATCAGGTCCTGCGCCGAGATCTTCGGCAGGTCCGGAGCGGAGCCGGCGAACGCCGGGACCAGCCCGATCATGGCCGCCGACACTCCCGCCACCGCGACCGGCACGCCATATCGCACCGCCTTACGGCGCTTCGGGGAGCGCTCCCCGCCCCATCCGTCGGTGACCTCGGTCGGTTCGTTCCGTGGCATCTGCCCTACCTCCGTCGTATGCGGCGGCTGCTGCGCTGTCCACGCATTCCCCCCTGGGGCCCATGGTGACCTGCCCGCCGCGCTCAGGTGGTTCCATCTCACCAAATCGCCTGGCGCAAAACGTCAGCCCGCGGGAGCAACTCCTCGTACTGCTGAGGTATGACGCACGATCACCTCAGGTCGTAGGCCGTACCACAGGAGGTGGAGCACTCCCTAGGGGATACCGGGAAATGTCCTCGGGGATGCGGAGCCGAGCCGCAGGCCGGGACGCATGACGCAGGCGCGGGCGCCGCGGCATGCCTCAGGGACAGGCGCGGCGGGAGGCCGCAGGGACAGGCGGGGCGGAATGCCTCAGCCCGCTCGGTGCACCACCGCGTCGCAGAGCCCCTCAAGGGCCGACTTGGCCATGCACGAGGGCAGCGGCGCCAGCATCGCGCGGGCCTCCTGCGCAGAGCGCACGGTGTCGCGACGGGCCTCTTCGAGCGCCGGGTGGGCGCGCAGACCGGCCAGCGCCTCGGCGTGCCGGGCGTCGTCGGTGAGGTCGCCGGCCAGCAGCTCGCACAGCGCGCGGTCCTCGGGGGTGCCGTCGGCGCTTTCGGCCCGCGCCCGCAGCCGCAGCACCGGCAGCGTCGGAATGCCCTCACGCAGGTCCGTACCGGGCGTCTTACCCGATTCGTGCGAGTCGCTGGCGATGTCCAGCACGTCGTCGGCCAGCTGGAAGGCCGTCCCGAGCCGCTCGCCGTACTGGGTGAGGATGTTGACCGTCGACTCCTCGGCACCCGACATCATCGCGCCGAAGCGGCAGGCGACGGCGACCAGCGAGCCGGTCTTGCCCGCGAGCACGTCCAGGTAGTGGTCGATGGGGTCCCGGCCGTCGCGCGGGCCCGCGGTCTCCAGGATCTGGCCGGTCACCAGGCGCTCGAACGCCTCGGCCTGGATCCGGACCGCCTCGGGCCCGAGGTCGGCGAGGATGTGCGAGGCGCGGGCAAACAGGAAGTCGCCGGTCAGCACGGCGACGGAGTTGCCCCAGCGGGCGTTGGCGCTGGCCACCCCGCGGCGCACATCGGCCTCGTCCATCACGTCGTCGTGGTAGAGCGTCGCCAGGTGCGTGAGCTCCACGACGACGGCGGAGGGCACCACACCCGGGCTGTAGGGGTCACCGAATTGGGCGGCCAGCATCACCAGCAGCGGCCGGAACCGCTTGCCGCCCGCGCGCACGAGATGCTGCGCGGATTCGGTGATGAACGGCACGTCGCTCTTGGTGGCCTCCAGCAGGCCCTCCTCGACAGCCGCCAACCCGGCCTGGACATCGGCCTCAAGAGCCTGGTCCCGCACGCTCAGCCCGAAGGGCCCGACGACGGTCACGAGGGGTACTCCTGTCTGCTGACGATCAAACTGAATGTCGATCTGTCGCTGTCTCCACCATTGGCCAGCGTATCCGGTCGCAGTTCGATCACCGTGAGCGCCCGCCCCCCGAACCGCCCGGGAAGCACGGCGACCCCTCGGCCGGGATGTTCCTGATCATCTGTTGACGCGCTGCGACGCGGAGGAGCGGGACCGGCGAACGGGAAGAGCGGGACCGGCAACCGCCAGCATCCCCGGTCCGCTTCCGCGCGGGCAAGGCCCCGCGGACCGGCCATGGCCGGAAAACCCCGCCCCGGTCACCGACCCGCCCCCGGGACGGACGCACCGGTCACCGCACCGTGCGAAATCACCGTGGCGCAGGACGACTTCCGCGCCGACGCACCCCGCCCAGCAGCACCGGCCGTCATGGCCGGGCGGGGCAAGCACACGGCATACGGGACACCGGGCGCCCCGGGGTCACCGCCAGGTGCCGGGCCGATGCGCGCCCCCGTCTCACCCGTACGCCCGCACCACCGCCCTGGCCAGCCGCGGCGAGGCGAACTCCGTACCGCACACAAAGCGCATCGCGGGCCCGAAGGAGGCGGCCGCCGGCAGCCCGGTGAAATACAGCCCCGGCACGGACGAGCCGAAGCCGCCGTCCAGCAGCGGACCGCCGGCCCGCACCACGATCCCGGTGCGCAGCCCCGGACCCAGGAAGTCCAGCGCCGCCAGATCCATCCGGTAGCCGGTCGCGGCCAGCACATGGTCGGCGACGACCTCCCCGCCCTGCCCGTCGGCGCCGCGCAGCGCCAGTACGGGGCGGCCGTCGCGGACCGTGGCCCGTACGATCCGCCGCCCCTGCGTCACCCGCACCCGGTCGGTGAAGCGCTCCCGCAGCCACCACGCCCCCCGTGGGACGGGCACCCGGCTCCCCAGATACCGCCGGGCGGGCACCGGCAGCCGGCGGAAGACACCGGCGTAATACGCCGGCGCATACCGCGACCAGGCGCTGCCGAACGGCGCCGGCGGGCGCCGCCGCGGCCGGTGGTCCGGCGGCGCGCCGAAGCCCACCGCGCCAGGACCGCGCGCCACCACCCGTACGGCCGCCGCGCCCGCCTCGGTGAGCAGCACCGCGCTCTCCAGCGCCGACTGCCCGGCGCCGATCACGACCACGTCCCGGCCGGCCAGCGCGGACAGCTCGTGGTGCTGCGAGCTGTGCGAGACCGGGCCGGTGGCGGACGGGCCGTCCGGAAGCGCGGCGGCCAGTTCCGGCGGCAGATGCGCCAGTCCGGTCAGGCCGGTGGCGACGACCACCGCCCGCGCGCCGACCTGCTCACCGCTGTCCAGCTTCAGCTCGAAGCCGTCCGCCCGCCGGTCGACCGAGACCACCCGGACCTGCTCCAGCCCGGGGACCAGCCGCTGCTGCACCCACTGCCCGTACCGGACGAAGGTCTCCACGGGGACGAGGTCCCGGTCCGCCGTATAGGGCCCCTCCCCCGTCGCCGCGCAGAAGTCGCCGAGGGTGTGGCCGGGCTGCGGGACGCCGATGGCGGAGGCCGCGGGGGGTGAGGTGAGCAGCATGCCCGTGGGCATCCCCGCGCGCCAGCTCTGCATCGGCTGCCCGAAGACCCGCACCGGCAAGCCGTACGCCCGTAGATGCGCGGCCGTCGACAGCCCGTACGGACCGGCCCCGATGACCGCTACCGGAGTGCTCACTTCGGTCCCTCCCTCGCGTGAAGAACGGCCGCCCGGCCGCCTCTTCGGCGAGGGGAGCAACCGCCCCGTCACCCGCCGGTCCGCCCCTCCCGCCCGGTGGCCCCGTCCTCCCGCCGGTCAGGGAAGGAAGTTAGGCCGGAATTGCGCAGCGCGGCAAGACTTTTCCGGACATGACCGATGCGTGGGGCGCGGCGCACCGCGCCACCGCCCGGCGTCTGCGTACGCCTCCGCGCCCGCGCGCCCCGGTACCGCCCCGCTGATCACCGCCCGGCCGTAATCTGATCGACGGCCCCACGGCCCGCGGCCACCCGGCCCCGGCCGCCCACCGGCGACGACGCACGCGAGGAGCTGTCCATGCCCGAGCAGAGCCCGTTCGACCTGGCGGAAGGCGATCCCTTCGGCCCGCACAACCTCCCCTATGGCGTCTTCAGCACCGCCGACGCGCCCGACCGGCGCCGCCTCGGCGTCCGCTACGGCGACAGCGTCCTCGATCTGAGCGCCCTGCCGAGCGCGCTGCCCGCCGCCATCCACCCGCACGCCGAACTGCTCGCGGCGCCAACCCTCAACCCGCTGCTGGCCGCCGGCCGTCCCGTCTGGCGGCAGATCCGCGCGGCCGTCCACAGCGCCGTGACCGACCCCGCGCACCGCGACGAAGTGGCGCCGCTGTTCCATCCGCTGGACGGGGTCACGCTGCACCTCCCCTTCGAGGTCGCCGACTATGTCGACTTCTACGCCAGCGAACACCACGCCACCAACGTCGGCCGGATCTTCCGCCCGAACGACGCGGCGCTGACCCCCAACTGGAAGCATCTGCCGATCGGTTACCACGGCCGGGCGGGCACCGTGGTCGTCACCGGCACCCCGGTCGTCCGGCCCCGGGGCCAGCGCAAGGCCCCCGCGGACGAGGCGCCCACCTTCGGCCCGTCCCTCCGTCTCGACATCGAGGCCGAGGTCGGCTTCGTCGTCGGGGCGCCCTCCACGCTGCACGAACCCGTCGCACTGGGCGCCTTCCGCGACCATGTCTTCGGCGTCTGCCTCCTCAACGACTGGTCGGCGCGCGACATCCAGGCCTGGGAGTACGTGCCGCTCGGCCCGTTCCTCGGCAAGTCCTTCGCCACCTCCGTCTCCGCCTGGGTCACCCCGCTCGACGCCCTCGACGAGGCCCGTACGGCGCCGCCCGCCCGGGACTTCCCGCTGCTGCCCTACCTCGATGACGCGGGTGCGGAGCCGGGCGGCATCGACATCCGTATCGAGGTGCGCATCAACGGCGAGACGGTCTCCCGGCCGCCGTTCTCCACCATGTACTGGACGGCCGCCCAGCAGCTCGCCCATATGACCGTCAACGGCGCCTCGCTGCGCACCGGCGATCTGTTCGCCTCCGGCACCGTCTCCGGCCCCGACCCCGACCAGCTCGGCTGCCTGCTGGAACTCACCCAGGGCAAGGGCCCCTACCTCCAGGACGGCGACGAGGTCACCCTCACCGCTTGGGCGCCCGGCCCCGACGGCGCCCGCATCGGACTGGGCGAGGTCACCGGCCGCATCCTGCCCACGGGCTGACCGCTACGGACGGGCCGGCGCGGCGCGGGCCGGTCCGTCCGGCGGATCACCCTCGAAGGCGGCGGCCGGCCGCGGAGATCCCGCCCCGCCGCCGCACGGGCGCTCCCACGTCACAGCCGCACACCAACTCCGTACCGGCGCCGCCGCAATCCGGGCGACGGCTCGGACGGCTGCCGGGCCGCTGCTAGCCTCACGTTTCCTGGTCCCACAACGGAGGAGACGTACGTGCGCAAGGCAGCGCAGATCGCCGGGGCGGCAGCCATCGCCGCGATGCTGCTCAGCGGTTGCGGAAGCAGCGGCGGCAACGACAACGGCAAGGACAGCACGCCGAGCAAGTCGCCGGACCACGCGCCGTCGACTCCGGACAAGCCCGCGGACCCCGCCGCGTTCGAGGGGTCCTGGAAGTCCGGCCCGAAGATCCTGGTGGTCTCCAAGGGCACCGTCGCGTTCAGCAACGGCCACAAGGCCGCCTGTCTGGGCAAGGTCCAGGAGATGGCCGGGATGACCATGACCGCGCTCAAGTGCACGGACGGGGACACCACCCGCACCATGGGCACCCTCAAGCCCGGTGCGGACGGCAAGACCCTGACCGTCGACTGGAAGAACGGCCCCACCGAGAAGTACACGAAGTCCGCCGACGACAGCGTGAAGATCCCCGACATGCCGGAGATGCCGAGCGGGATGCCCACGAGCTGACCACCCCGCCACGCGGACGGCCGCCGCCCGGAACCCCCCGAGGGCTCCGGGCGGCGGCCGTTGCCGTGCCGCGCCGCCCGTGGTCAGCGCACGAAGACCCCGGCCTGGCCGGCCAGATCGAGGAAGTACTGCGGCGCCAGGCCGAGCACCAGGGTGACCGCGACGCCGATGGCGATGGCCGTGGTCGTCAGCGGGCTGGGCACCGCGACGGTCGGGCCGTCCGCCTTGGGCTCGTGGAAGAACATCAGCACGATGACGCGGATGTAGAAGAACGCGGCGATGGCCGACGAGAGCACACCGACCACCACCAGCCAGCCCGCGCCGCTCTGCGCCGCCGCCTTGAAGACCGCGAACTTTCCGGCGAACCCGGAGGTCAACGGGATGCCCGCGAAGGCCAGCAGGAAGACCGCGAAGACCGCGGCCACCAGCGGCGAACGCCGGCCGAGCCCGGCCCACTTGGACAGCTGGGTGGCCTCCCCGCCGGCGTCCCGCACCAGGGTGACGACGGCGAAGGCGCCGAGGGTCACGAAGGAGTAGGCGCCGAGGTAGAAGAGCACCGAAGAGATGCCCTCCTCGCTGGTGGCGATGACACCGGCGAGGATGAAGCCGGCGTGCGCGATGGAGGAGTAGGCCAGCAGCCGCTTGATGTCGGTCTGGGTGATGGCGACGATCGCGCCGCCCAGCATCGTGATGATCGCGACGCCCCACATCACCGGCTGCCAGTCCCAGCGCATGCCCGGCAGCACGACATACAGCAGCCGCAGCAGCGCACCGAACGCCGCGACCTTGGTGGCGGCCGCCATGAAGCCGGTGACCGGGGTCGGGGCGCCCTGGTAGACGTCCGGGGTCCACATGTGGAACGGGACCGCACCGACCTTGAACAGCAGCCCCATCAGCACCAGCGCGGCGCCGATCAGCAGCAGTGCGTCATTGCCCATCGTGCCGGCCAGCGCCGGATCGATCTGCTTGGCACCGTCCGAGATCACCTCGGCGATCCCGGCGTAGGTGACCGTGCCCGCGTAGCCGTACAGCAAGGCCACGCCGAACAGCAGGAAGGCGGACGAGAAGGCGCCGAGGAGGAAGTACTTCACCGCGGCCTCCTGCGACAGCAGCCGCTGGCGGCGGGCCAGCGCACACAGGATGTACAGCGGGAGGGAGAAGACCTCCAGCGCGATGAAGAGGGTCAGCAGGTCATTGGCCGCCGGGAAGACCAGCATGCCGCCGACCGCGAAGAGCGCGATCGGGAAGACCTCGGTGGTGGTGAACCCCGCCTTGACCGCGGCCTGTTCGGCGGCACCGCCGGGGACTGCCGCGGGCTGCGCGGCGAAGGAGTCCACGTGCTTGCCGTGCGCCGCCGGATCGAGCCGCCGCTCGGCGAAGGTGAAGACCGCGACCAGGGACACCAGCAGGATGGTGCCCTGGAGGAACAGTGCGGGCCCGTCGACCGCGAGGGCGCCCATGGCGGCGATATGCGCCTTGGCCGAGCCGAAGCCGCCGGCCGCCAGACCGATCACCGCGGCGAACGCGGCGGCCAGCGCCACCACGGTCAGCAGCAGCTGGGAGTAGTAGCGGTGCCGGCGCGGCACGAACGCCTCGATGACGATGCCGGCCACCGCCGCGCCCAGGACGATCAGCGTCGGCGACAGCTGGGCGTATTCGATGTGCGGCGCCGGGATCTTGCCCGGTGCGCCGTGCGCCACCGCCCACAGGCTGTGGACACTTGCCACGGAACTCACTTCGCGGCCTCCCGGTCTTGATCCTGCACGGCCTGGCCGGCCCGGCCTCCACCGGGCCCGGCGTCCACCTGCACAGTGGGCTTGGGGTCCTTCTTGTCCACGACGGACAGGGTGTGGCCGACCGCCGGATTCACGAGGTCGGTGAGCGGCTTCGGATAGACCCCGAGGAAGAGCAGCAGCGCGACCAGCGGCGCCACCACGACCAGCTCCCGCACCCGCAGATCGGGCAGGCTGCGCACCTCGGCCTTCACCGGCCCGGTCATCGTCCGCTGGTAGAGCACGAGGACGTACAGCGCGGCGAGGACGATGCCCAGGGTGGCGATGATGCCGATCACCGGATAGCGGCTGAACGTGCCGACCAGGACCAGGAATTCGCTGACGAACGGCGCCAGACCCGGCAGCGACAGGGTGGCCAGACCGCCGATGAGGAAGGTGCCGGCGAGGACCGGGGCGACCTTCTGGACGCCGCCGTAGTCCGCGATGAGCCGGGAGCCGCGGCGGCTGATCAGGAAGCCGGCCACCAGCATCAGCGCCGCGGTCGAGATGCCGTGGTTGACCATGTAGAGCGTGGCACCGCTCTGGCCCTGGGTCGTCATCGCGAAGATGCCCAGGATGATGAAGCCGAAGTGGGAGATCGAGGCATAGGCGATCAGCCGCTTGATGTCCCGCTGGGCGACCGCCAGCAGCGCCCCGTAGAGCACGCTGATCAGCGCGAGCACCAGGATGACGGGCGTCGCCCAGCTGCTGGCCTCCGGGAAGAGCTGGAGGCAGAAGCGGAGCATCGCGAACGTGCCGACCTTGTCGACCACCGCGGTGATCAGCACCGCGACCGGTGCGGTGGACTCGCCCATGGCGCCCGGCAGCCAGGTGTGCAGCGGCCACAGCGGCGCCTTCACCGCGAACGCGAAGAAGAAGCCGAGGAAGAGCAGCCGCTCGGTGCCGGTACCGATGTCGAGCTTGCCGGCCGCCCGGGCCTCGACGATCTGCTGGAGCGAGAAGGTGCCGGCGCCGAGCTGGTCGGCGGTGACGGCGTACAGCCCGATCACCGCGGCCAGCATGATCAGTCCGCCGGCGAGGTTGTAGAGCAGGAACTTCACCGCGGCGTACGAGCGCCGGCCCGCGGCCTCCTCCTCGCCGTCCCCGCCCGCCCGGTCCCCGAAGCCGCCGATGAGGAAGTACATCGGGATCAGCATGGCTTCGAAGAAGATGTAGAAGAGGAAGACATCGGTGGCCTCGAAGGAGAGCACCACCATCGCCTCGACCGCCAGGATCAGCGCGAAGAAGCCCTGGGTGGGCCGCCAGCGCCGGTTGGGCGTGGCCTCTTCCAGGGGGTCGGCGTCATGCCAGCCCGCCAGGATGATGAAGGGGATCAGCAGGGTGGTCAGCGCGATCAGGGCGACCGCGATGCCGTCCACGCCGAGTTCGTAGCGGACGCCGAAGTCGCTGATCCAGGCATGCGACTCGGTGAGCTGGAACGGGCCCTTCGCACCCGGGTCGAAGCGGAACGCGACGACCAGCGCCAGCGCGAAGGTGATCAGCGAGAACAGCAGCGCGAGCCATTTGGCCGCGGTGCGCTTGGCGGCGGGCAGCGCGGCGGTGGCGATCGCTCCGATCGCCGGTACCGCGGCCACCGCCGTCAGCAGGGGAAACGACATGGCTCAGACACCCCTCATCAGCAGGGTCGCGGCGACGAGAACGGCGGCGCCGCCCAGCATCTGGACCGCGTACGAACGGACGAAGCCGGTCTGCAACCGGCGCAGCAGGCCGGAGAGTCCGCCCATCGACGCCGCCGTGCCGTTGACCGCGCCGTCCACGAGGGTGCGGTCGAGCGTGACGAGGGTGCCGGTGAGCTCCCCACCGCCGCGCACGAACACGAGGTCGTTGAAGTCGTCCTGGAGCAGATCCCGGCGGGCGGCCCGGGTCAGCAGCGAGCCGCGCGGGGCCAGCGCCGGCACGGGCTTGCGGCCGTACATCAGCCAGGCGATGCCGACGCCGATGAGCAGCACCACGATCGTCGCGGCGGTGACCGTGGTGGCGCTGACCGGGGAGTGGCCGTGGGCGAACGAGGTGACCGGCTCCAGCCACTTCACAAAGACCTCGTTGACGCTGAACAGCCCGCCCGCGAAGACCGATCCGATGGCCAGCACGATCATCGGGAGCGTCATGACCTTCGGCGACTCGTGCGGATGCACCTCGCTGGGGTCCCAGCGCTTCTCGCCGAAGAACGTCATCAGCATCACCCGCGTCATGTAGAACGCGGTGATCGCGGCGCCCAGCAGGGCCGCACCACCGAGGATCCAGCCCTCGGTGCCGCCCTTGGCGAACGCCGCCTCGATGATCTTGTCCTTGGAGAAGAAGCCGGACAGACCGGGGAAGCCGATGATCGCCAGATAGCCGAGGCCGAAGGTGACGAAGGTGACCGGCATGTACTTCCGCAGACCGCCGTAACGACGCATGTCCACCTCGTCGTTCATGCCGTGCATCACGGAACCGGCGCCGAGGAAGAGGCCCGCCTTGAAGAAGCCGTGGGTGACCAGGTGCATGATCGCGAAGGCGTAGCCGATCGGGCCGAGGCCGGCGGCCAGGATCATGTAGCCGATCTGCGACATCGTCGAACCGGCCAGCGCCTTCTTGATGTCGTCCTTGGCGCAACCGACGATCGCACCGAAGAGGAGCGTGACCGCACCGACCACGACGACCGCCAGCTGGGCGGTCGGGGCGGCATTGAAGATCGCCCCGGAGCGGGTGATCAGATACACCCCGGCGGTGACCATCGTGGCCGCGTGGATCAGGGCCGAGACCGGGGTCGGGCCCTCCATCGCGTCACCGAGCCAGGACTGGAGCGGTACCTGCGCCGACTTGCCGCAGGCGGCCAGCAGCAGCAACAGCCCGAGGGCGGTCAGCTTGCCCTCGGAGGTATCGCCGGTGGCGGCGAGCACCGGACCGAAGGCGAAGGTCCCGAACGTCGTGAACATCAGCATGATCGCGATGGACAGGCCCATATCGCCGACGCGGTTGACCAGGAACGCCTTCTTGGCGGCGGTGGCCGCGCTCGGCTTGTGCTGCCAGAACCCGATGAGCAGGTACGAGGCGAGGCCGACACCCTCCCAGCCGACGTACAGCAGAAGGTAGTTGTCGGCGAGGACGAGCAGCAGCATCGCCGCGAGGAAGAGATTGAGGTAGCCGAAGAAGCGGCGGCGCCGCTCGTCGTGCTCCATATAGCCGATCGAATAGATGTGGATCAGCGAGCCGACACCGGTGATCAGCAGGACGAACGTCATGGACAGCTGGTCCAGCTGGAACGCGACGTCGGCCTGGAAGCCGCCGACCGGGATCCAGCTGAACAGATGCTGATGCAGGGCACGGTCCTCGGCGCCCCTGCCGAGCATGTCGGCGAAGAGCACCATCCCGAGGGCGAACGACGCCACCGAGAACAGCGTGCCGATCAGCTGGCCGGTGCGGTCGAGCCGTTTTCCGCCGCACAACAGCAGGGCCGCACCGACCAGCGGTGCCGCGATGAGCAGCGCGATCAAGTTCTCCACTTTGTGCGACCCCTTACAGCTTCATCAGGCTGGCGTCGTCGACCGAGGCCGTATGACGGGTGCGGAAGATCGACACGATGATCGCCAGACCGACCACGACCTCGGCCGCGGCGACGACCATCGTGAAGAAGGCGATGATCTGGCCGTCCAGATTCCCGTGCATCCGCGAGAAGGTGACGAAGGCGAGATTGCAGGCATTGAGCATCAGCTCGATGCACATGAACACCACGATGGCGTTCCGCCTGATCAGCACCCCGGCCGCGCCGACGGTGAACAACAGGGCGGCGAGATAGAGGTAGTTGACCGGGTTCATTTCTTGGCCCCCTCCTTGTGCTCCGTCGACGGCGCGCCACCGGACGACGACGGGCCGGGCTCGTCCTCGGAGCCCCGGCCCAGCCAGTCCTCGGAGCGCCGCTCCAGAGCCTTCAGCTCGGCGAGCGACGCTCCGGAAACGTCGCGGATCTGACCACGCCCCCGCAGCGTCGGGTTGACGCTGAGCTCGGACACCGTGCCGTCGGGCAGCAGCCCGGGAATGTCGACGGCGTTGTGCCGGGCGTAGACGCCGGGGGCGGGCAGCGGCGGTACCTGCTTGCCCTCGCGGACGCGGGCCTCGGACTGCTCGCGCTGCGTCTTCGCCCGCTCCGTGCGCTCCCGGTGGGTGAGCACCATCGCGCCGACCGCCGCCGTGATCAGCAGCGCGCCGGTGGCTTCGAAGGCGAAGACGTACTTGGTGAAGATGAGCGCCGCCAGGCCCTGCACATTGCCGCCGGCGTTGGCCTCGCCCAGGCCGTTGAACTCCTTCAGCGAGGCGTTGCCGATCCCGGCGATCAGCAGGATGCCGAAGCCGAGGCCGGCACCGGCCGCGAGCCAGCGCTGGCCCTTGAGCGTCTCCTTGAGGGAGTCCGCTGCGGTGACACCGACGAGCATGACGACGAACAGGAACAGCATCATGATCGCGCCCGTATAGACAACGATCTGGACGACGCCGAGGAAGTAGGCGCCGTTGGCGAGGTAGAAGACCGCCAGGACGATCATGGTCCCGGCGAGCGACAGCGCGCTGTGCACGGCGCGCTTCATCAGGATCGTGCACAGCGCGCCGATGACGGCGACACTGCCCAGGATCCAGAACTGCACGGCCTCCCCCGTGGAGGTCATGGAGGCCGCGGCGGCGAGGCCGGTCATGCGTGCGCCCCCTTCGCCTGCGGGTCGTCGTCGGCCTTCTCTCCCTTGGAGGTCGCGACCTGGCGGACGGTCCCCGGCGCGGCCCGGGTCACCAGGCCCTGGTAGTAGTCCTTCTCCGTCATGCCGGGGTAGATCGCATGCGGGCTGTCGACCATGGTCTCCTCCAGGCCCGCGAGCAGCTCTTCCTTGGTGTAGATGAGCGATTCCCGGGAGCTGTCGGCGAGTTCGTACTCATTCGTCATGGTCAGTGCGCGGGTCGGGCAGGCCTCCACGCACAGGCCGCACAGGATGCAGCGCAGATAGTTGATCTGGTAGACGCGGCCGTAGCGCTCGCCCGGGGAGTAGCGCTCCTCGTCGGTGTTGTCCGCGCCCTCGACATAGATCGCGTCCGCCGGGCAGGCCCAGGCGCACAGCTCGCAGCCGATGCACTTCTCCAGCCCGTCCGGATGGCGGTTGAGCTGGTGGCGGCCGTGGAAACGCGGCGCCGTCGGCTTCTTCTCCTCCGGATACTGCTCGGTCAGCCGCTTCTTGAACATGGCCTTGAAGGTCACGCCGAAGCCGGCCACGGGGTTCTGGAACTCAGGCACCGTCGCCCCCCTTTCCGTCGTTTCCGATTCCGTCACTGACAGCGTCCGCCCCGCCACTGACAATCAGCTCCCGCTCCCGGCGCGGCCTGCGGCGCGGCACCGGCGGCAGGCTCTGTCCGGGCAGCGGCGGCACGGGATAGCCGCCCGCCATCGGGTCGAAGGCCCCGTCGCCGTCCGTCTCCTCCGCCACCTCACCGCGCCGGAAGAAGTCCACGAGCAGCGAGATCAGCAGCAGCAGGACGGCGCCGCCGGCGACATACAGCACGATCTGGGAGAAGTCGTAGCCCTCGTTCTTCAGCGCCCGGACGGTGGCGACCAGCATCAGCCAGACCAGCGAGACCGGGATCAGGACCTTCCAGCCCAGCTTCATGAACTGGTCGTAGCGCACCCGCGGAAGGGTGCCGCGCAGCCAGATGAAGAAGAACAGCAGCAGCTGCACCTTGAGGGTGAACCAGAGCAGCGGCCACCAGCCGTGGTTCGCGCCTTCCCAGAAGGTGGAGATCGGCCAGGGGGCCCGCCAGCCACCCAGGAAGAGGGTGATCGCGACGGCCGAGACGGTCACCATGTTGATGTACTCGGCGAGCATGAACATCGCGAACTTGATCGACGAGTACTCGGTGTTGAAGCCGCCGACGAGGTCGCCCTCGGACTCCGGCATGTCGAACGGCGCGCGGTTGGTCTCGCCCACCATCGCGACGATGTAGATGATGAACGACACCGGCAGCAGCAGGATGTACCAGCGGTTCTGCTGCGACTCCACGATGGTCGACGTCGACATCGACCCGGAGTACAGGAACACCGCCGCGAACGACATCCCCATCGCGATCTCGTACGAGATCATCTGCGCGCACGAGCGCAGCCCGCCGAGCAGCGGATAGGTCGAGCCGGAGGACCAGCCCGCCAGCACGATGCCGTAGATGCCGACCGAGGCCGTGGCCAGGATGTAGAGGATGCCGATCGGCAGGTCCGTCAGCTGCATCGGGGTACGGACACCGAAGATCGAGATCTCGTTGCCCGCGGGCCCGAAGGGGATCACCGCGATCGCCATGAAGGCCGGGATGGCCGCCACGACCGGCGCGAGGAGATAGACCACCTTGTCGGCCCGCTTGACGACCAGGTCCTCCTTCAGCATCAGCTTGATGCCGTCGGCGAGGGACTGGAGCATCCCCCAGGGGCCGTGCCGGTTGGGGCCGATACGCAGCTGCATCCAGGCGACGACCTTGCGTTCCCAGACGATCGAGAACAGCACCGTCAGCATCAGGAACGCGAAGCAGAAGACCGCCTTGATGAGCACCAGCCACCACGGATCGTGGCCGAACATCGACAGGTCTTCCTGGGCCAGCGCAGTGCCCCCGGCGGCCAGTTGACCGAACTGCTGGATCATGCGTCCACCTCCTCGGCCGGCTCCGGGGTGCCCGGGGCGGCGGAGATCTTCACCAGGTCACCGGGGCGGGCCCCGGTATCGGCGGCGACCCCACCGCCCGTGGAGTTGAGCGGCAGCCACACCACCCGGTCGGGCATCGGCGTGACCTGGAGCGGCAGCCGGACCGCGCCGGCCGGCCCGGTGACCGCCAGCAGATCCCCGTCCTTGACGCCGGTCTCCTGGGCGGTGGTCTCCGACAGCCGGGCGACCGGGGCGTGCCGGGTGCCGGCCAGCGCCGGGTCGCCTTCCTGGAGCCGCCCCTGGTCCAGCAGGAGCCGGTGGCCGGCGAGGACGGCCTCCCCGCTGTCGGGGCGGGGCAGCGGCTGCCCGGTCTCCGCGGGCTCACCCGCGTACGGCCCGTCCCAGCCGCCGAGCCGGTCCAGTTCGCGGCGTACGGAACGGATGTCCGGCAGCGCCAGATGCACATCGAGGGCGTCGGCGAGCATGTGCAGCACCCGGGAGTCCGGCAGCAGATGCCGACGGGTCATCTGGTCCGGTTTGAGCGCGGCCTCGAACAGCCGGGCCCGGCCCTCCCAGTTGAGGAAGGTGCCGGCCTTCTCCACCACGGCGGCGACCGGGAAGACCACGTCCGCCCGTTCGGTGACCCGCGAGGGCCGCAGCTCCAGACTGACCAGGAAGCCGACCTCGTCCAGCGCGGCCAGCGCGCGGGCGGGGTCCGGCAGGTCGGCGACCTCGACGCCGGCCACCAGCAGCGCACTGAGCTCGCCGGTCGCCGCGGCCTCGATGATCTGGCCGGTGTCCCGGCCGTGCCGGTGCGGCAGCGCGGCCACGCCCCAGGCGGCGGCGACCTCGTCGCGGGCCCGCGGATCGGTGGCCGGCCGGCCACCCGGCAGCAGCCCGGGCAGCGCCCCCGCCTCAACGGCGCCGCGCTCACCGGCCCGCCGCGGGATCCACACCAGGCGGGCCCCGGTGGCCGACGCCACGCGGAGCGCGGCGGTCAGCGCGCCGGGCGCCGCCGCCAGCCGCTCACCGACGACGATCACCGACCCCTCGGCCCGCAGCGCCTCGGCCGCGGTACGGCCCTCGCCCTCCAGGCCGACCCCGCCCGCGAGCGCGTCCAGCCACTCGGTCTCGGTACCGGGTGCGGACGGCAGCAGCGTGCCACCGGCCTTGATCAGCCCGCGCGAGGCGTAGGAGGCCAGCCCGTAGGTGCGCTGTCCGCTCCTGCGGTGCGCCTTGCGCAGCCGCAGGAAGACACCCGGGGCCTCCTCCTCGGTCTCGATACCGGCCAGCAGCACGGCCGGTGCCTTCTCCAGCGCGGTGTACGTGACGCCCCCGCCATCCAGGTCACGGCCGCGGCCCGCGACCCGGGACGCCAGGAAGTCGGCCTCCTCGGCGCTGTGCACCCGGGCCCGGAAATCGATGTCGTTGGTGCCCAGCGCGATCCGGGCGAACTTGGCGTAGGCGTAGGCGTCCTCGACGGTCAGCCGGCCGCCGGTCAGTACGCCGGTGCGCCCCTTGGCCGCGGCCAGCCCGCGGGCCGCCGCCTCCAGTGCCGCGGGCCAGCTCGCCGGCTCCAGCTCGCCGGACTCCGGGTTGCGCACGAGGGGGTGCTCCAGCCGGTCGCGCTGCTGCGCGTACCGGAAGGCGAACCGCCCCTTGTCGCAGATCCACTCCTCGTTGACCTCGGGGTCGTCGGCCGCCAGCCGCCGCATGACCTTGCCGCGCCGGTGGTCCGTACGCGTCGCGCAGCCGCCCGCGCAGTGCTCGCACACCGACGGCGAGGAGACCAGGTCGAACGGGCGGGAGCGGAAGCGGTACGCGGCGGAGGTGAGCGCGCCGACCGGGCAGATCTGGATGGTGTTGCCGGAGAAGTACGACTGGAAGGGGTCGCCCTCTCCGGTGCCGACCTGCTGGAGGGCGCCGCGCTCGACGAGTTCGATCATCGGGTCGCCGGCGATCTGGTTGCTGAAGCGGGTACAGCGCGCGCACAGCACACAGCGCTCACGGTCCAGCAGCACCTGCGTGGAGATCGGCACCGGCTTCTGGAAGGTGCGCTTCCTGCCCTCGAAGCGCGACTCCGGGTCGCCGACCTGCATCGCCTGGTTCTGGAGCGGGCACTCGCCGCCCTTGTCGCAGACCGGGCAGTCCAGCGGGTGGTTGATCAGCAGCAGCTCCATCACCCCGCGCTGGGCCTTCTCGGCCACCGGGGAGGTGAGCTGCGACTTGACCACCATGCCGTCGGTGCAGGTGATGGTGCAGGAGGCCATCGGCTTGCGCTGGCCCTCGACCTCCACGATGCACTGCCGGCAGGCGCCCGCCGGGTCCAGCAGCGGATGGTCGCAGAAGCGCGGGATCTCGATGCCGAGGAGCTCGGCGGCGCGGATGACCAGCGTCCCCTTGGGGACGGAGATCTCGATGCCGTCGATCGTCAGGGTGACGAGGTCCTCCGGCGGGATCGCTGCCTCGCCGCCCCCCGAGGGACGGGCGGCGGAGCCGCTGTCCGACCCCGTGGTCGTGACGGTCATGCCTTCACCCCCAGGTGAGCGTCGTTGTCGGCCCAGAGCGTCGACCTGGCCGGGTCGAAGGGGCAGCCGTTGCCGTTGAGGTGCTGCTCGTACTCCTCGCGGAAGTACTTGAGCGAGGAGAAGATCGGCGAGGCGGCGCCGTCGCCGAGGGCGCAGAACGACTTGCCGTTGATGTTGTCGGCGATGTCGTCGATCTTGTCGAGGTCGCCGGGCCGCCCCTTGCCCGCCTCGATGTCGCGCAGCAACTGCACCAGCCAGTAGGTCCCTTCACGGCAGGGCGTGCACTTGCCGCAGGACTCGTGCGCGTAGAACTCGGTCCAGCGGGTGACCGCCCGGACCACACAGGTGGTCTCGTCGAAGCACTGGAGCGCCTTGGTGCCGAGCATCGAGCCGGCCGCGCCGACGCCCTCGTAGTCGAGGGGGACATCGAGGTGCTCGTCGGTGAACATCGGCGTCGACGAGCCGCCCGGCGTCCGGAACTTCAGCCGGTGGCCGCGGCGCATCCCGCCGCTCATGTCCAGCAGCTGGCGCAGGGTGATGCCCAACGGGGCCTCGTACTGGCCCGGGTTGGCCACATGGCCGCTGAGCGAGTAGAGCGTGAAGCCCGGGGACTTCTCGCTGCCCATCGACCGGAACCAGTCCTTGCCCCGGTTCATGATCGCGGGAACCGAGGCGATCGACTCGACGTTGTTCACGACAGTGGGGCAGGCGTACAGGCCCGCCACCGCCGGGAAGGGAGGACGCAGCCGGGGCTGTCCGCGACGGCCCTCCAGGGAGTCCAGCAGCGCGGTCTCCTCACCGCAGATGTACGCGCCCGCGCCCGCGTGCACGATCACGTCCAGGTCGAGGCCCGAGCCCAGGATGTTCTTCCCGAGGTAGCCCGCCGCATAGGCCTCGCGCACCGCCTCGTGCAGCCGCCGCAGGACGGGCACGACCTCGCCGCGCAGATAGATGAACGCGTGGTTCGACCGGATCGCATGACAGGCGATCACGATCCCCTCGATGAGGGAGTGCGGGTTGGCGAAGAGCAGCGGGATGTCCTTGCAGGTCCCGGGCTCGGACTCATCGGCGTTAACCACGAGATAGTGCGGCTTGCCGTCGCCCTGCGGGATGAACTGCCACTTCATCCCGGTCGGGAAGCCCGCGCCGCCGCGGCCGCGCAGCCCGGAGTCCTTGACGTAGGCGATGACGTCGTCCGGGGGCATCGCCAGCGCCTTGCGCAGGCCCTCGTAGCCCTCGTGCCGGCGGTAGGTCTCCAGCGTCCAGGACGCGGACTGGTCCCAGAAGGCGGACAGGACGGGCGTCAGAAGCTTCTCGGGGTGGTCCCCGCCGGTCTCGCGCCGGGAGGCACCGCCGTGTTCGGCAGCCACCGTCATCACTCCCCCTCCTCTGCTGTGGGGCCGGCCGGGTGCTGCTCATCGGAGGCCGACGTCTGCTGCGGTGCGTCGTGGGAGCTGGGGTGGCCCGAGGGCGCCTCGTCCGCGGGGTGGCCGGACGGCGGTTCGTCGGAGGGCGCGCCGTCGGTGGTGGTCCGCGGGGCGACGACATGGTCGGCGCCGCGGCCCGGAGCGGCCTCGCCCTTGGCCAGCCGCAGCCCGATCAGCGAGGCGGGGCCCGCGCCGCCGGTGGCCTCCACGGCGCCCGGCCGCTCGTCCGGGAAGCCGGCGAGCATCCGCGCCGTCTCCTTGAACGAGCACAGCGGCGCACCACGGGTGGGCTCGACGGTCCGGCCGGCCCGCAGGTCGTCGACCAGCCGCCGGGCGGTCTCCGGCGTCTGGTTGTCGAAGAACTCCCAGTTGACCATCACGACCGGCGCGAAGTCGCAGGCCGCGTTGCACTCGATGTGTTCGAGGGTGACCGCGCCGTCCTCGGTGGTCTCGCCGTTGCCGACGCCGAGGTGCTCCTTGAGCTCCTCGAAGATGGCGTCGCCGCCCATCACCGCGCACAGCGTGTTGGTGCAGACCCCGACCTGGTAGTCCCCGCTCGCCTTGCGGCGGTACATGGAGTAGAAGGTCGAGACGGCGGTGACCTCGGCGGTGGTGAGATCGAGCATCTCGGCACAGAAGCGGATGCCGGTACGGGTGACGTGCCCTTCCTCGGCCTGTACGAGGTGCAGCAGCGGCAGCAGCGCCGACCGCGAGCCGGGGTAGCGGGCGATCACCTCCTTGGCATCCGTCTCCAGCCGGGCCCGTACGTCCGCCGGGAAATCGGGGGCGGGGAGCGCGGGCATCCCCAGCTGCACGTCCTGGTTTGCCGGAGTGGCGTTCACCGGTCGACGCCTCCCATCACGGGGTCGATGGACGCGACGGCGACGATGACGTCGGCGACCTGGCCGCCCTCGCACATCGCCGCCATGGCCTGAAGGTTGGTGAAGGAGGGGTCGCGGAAGTGCACCCGGTAGGGGCGGGTGCCGCCGTCGCTGACGGCATGCACGCCCAGCTCGCCCTTGGGTGACTCGACGGCCGCGTAGGTCTGGCCCGGCGGGACCCGGAAGCCCTCGGTCACCAGCTTGAAGTGGTGGATCAGGGCCTCCATCGAGGTGCCCATGATCTTCTTGATGTGGTCGAGGGAGTTGCCCAGACCGTCCGGGCCGAGGGCCAGTTGGGCGGGCCAGGCGATCTTCTTGTCCGCGACCATCACCGGGCCGGGTGCCAGCCGGTCCAGGCACTGCTCGACGATCCGCAGCGACTGGCGCATCTCCTCCAGCCGGATCAGGAACCGGCCGTAGGAGTCGCAGGTGTCGGCGGTAGGCACCTCGAAGTCGTAGTCCTCGTAGCCGCAGTACGGCTGGGTCTTGCGCAGATCGTGCGGCAGCCCGGCGGCGCGCACGATGGGCCCGGTGGCGCCGGTGGCCATACAGCCGGCCAGGTCGAGATAGCCGATGCCCTCCATCCGGCCCTTGAAGACCGGGTTGCCGGTGGCGAGCTTGTCGTACTCGCCGATGTTCTTCCGCATCTTCTTGACGAACTCACGCACCTGGTCGACCGCGCCCGGCGGCAGGTCCTGGGCGAGGCCGCCGGGCCGGATGTAGGCGTGGTTCATCCGCAGGCCGGTGATCAGCTCGTAGAGGTCGAGGATCAGCTCACGGTCGCGGAAGCCGTAGATCATGATCGTGGTGGCGCCCAGTTCCATCCCGCCGGTGGCGATGGCCACGAGGTGGGAGGACATCCGGTTGAGCTCCATCAGCAGGACGCGGATCACCGAGGCCCGGTCGGGGATGTCGCCGGTGATGCCGAGCAGCTTCTCCACGGCCAGGCAGTAGGCCGTCTCGTTGAAGAAGGGCGTCAGGTAGTCCATCCGCGTCACGAAGGTGGTGCCCTGCGTCCAGGTCCGGAATTCGAGGTTCTTCTCGATCCCGGTGTGCAGATAGCCGATCCCGCAGCGGGCCTCGGTGACGGTCTCGCCGTCGATCTCCAGGATCAGCCGGAGCACCCCGTGGGTGGACGGGTGCTGCGGCCCCATGTTGACGATGATCCGCTCGTCGTCGGCCTTCACGGCGGCCGCGGCGATCTCGTCCCAGTCGCCGCCGGAGACGTTGTAGACGGTCCCCTCGGTGGTCTCGCGGCCCAGCGACTCCTCGGTGTCGAAGTCGCTCGCGGTGCGGTGGCCGGACGAGGAGTGGGAGTGCGGTGCAGTAGTCATCAGCTGTACGACCTCCGCTGGTCGGGAGCCGGAATCTGGGCGCCCTTGTACTCGACGGGGATGCCGCCGAGCGGGTAGTCCTTGCGCTGCGGGAAGCCCTGCCAGTCGTCCGGCATCATGATCCGGGTCAGCGCCGGGTGGCCGTCGAAGACGATTCCGAAGAAGTCGTAGGTCTCCCGCTCGTGCCAGTCGTTGGTCGGATAGACCTCCACGAGCGAGGGCACATGCGGGTCGGCGTCCGGGGCGGAGACCTCCAGCCGGATCAGCCGGTTGTGGGTGATCGAGCGCAGGTGGTAGACGGCGTGCAGCTCACGGCCCTTGTCGCCAGGGAAGTGCACTCCGCTCACCCCCGTGCACAGCTCGAAGCGCAGCGCCGGGTCGTCCCGCAGGATCCTGGCGACGGCCGGCAGCCGGCCGCGCTCGATGTGGAAGGTCAGCTCGTCGCGGTCCACGACGGTCTTCTCGATGACGTTCTCGGGGACCAGCCCCTGCTCGTCGAGGGCGCCCTCCAGCTCGTCGGCGATCTCGTCGAACTCCCCGTAGCCTCCCCCACTCTCGGCTCCGCTCGAGCGGGAGGTGCCCCCACCCGCCCCACGCGGTCCGCCGTACGGCCGCTGGGCCGCGCCGGGCAGCCGGACCGTGCGGACGAGGCCGCCGTAGCCGGTGGTGTCCCCGCCGTTGTTGGCGCCGAACATCCCGCGGCGGGTGGCGATCGCCTCACCGGTGTCCTCGCGCTGCGCGGGCACCGCCTCGTCCGGTCCGTCGCCGGAACGCTCGGGGTTCGTCTGCTCACTCACCGCAGCAGCCCCTTCATCTCGATCAGCGGCAGCGCCTTGAGTGCCGCTTCCTCCGCCTCACGGGCGGCCTGCTCCTGATGGACCCCGAGCTTGGTGTCCTGGATCTTCTGGTGGAGCTTGAGAATGGCGTCCATCAGCATCTCGGGACGCGGCGGGCAACCCGGCAGATAAATGTCAACGGGAACAATGTGGTCGACGCCCTGCACAATCGCGTAGTTATTGAACATTCCGCCTGACGAGGCGCAAACCCCCATGGAAATCACCCACTTCGGGTTCGGCATCTGGTCATAGACCTGCCGCAGCACGGGCGCCATCTTCTGGCTGACCCGGCCGGCCACGATCATCAGATCCGCCTGTCGCGGCGAGCCGCGGAAGACCTCCATGCCGAAGCGGGCGAGGTCGTAGCGCCCGGCGCCGGTGGTCATCATCTCGATGGCGCAGCAGGCCAGCCCGAAGGTCGCGGGGAAGACCGAGGATTTCCGCACCCAGCCCGCGGCCTGCTCGACAGTGGTCAGCAAAAAGCCGCTCGGCAGCTTCTCTTCAAGTCCCATGTGTGACCCCTAGTCCCATTCCAGGCCGCCACGACGCCAGACATAGGCGTAGGCGACGAAGACGGTGAGCGCGAAGAGGAGCATCTCGACGAGCCCGAAAAGCCCCAGGGCGTCGAAGGTGACGGCCCAGGGATAGAGGAAGACGATCTCGATGTCGAAGACGATGAAGAGCATCGCCGTCAGGTAGTACTTGATCGGGAAGCGACCACCGCCGGACGGCTGCGGCGTCGGCTCGATGCCGCACTCGTAGGCCTCGAGCTTGGCCCGGTTGTAACGCCTGGGCCCGATGAGGGTGGCCATCACGACGGAGAAGATCGCAAAGCCTGCCCCGAGGGCTCCCAGTACGAGGATGGGCGCGTAAGCGTTCACCGTCCTCGCTCCCTTCAGTCGACGATGACTGGATGGCGGTCCGCCCGGGCCCTCCGGCTGCCCCATGGAGATCGTGCCTATGTGAGGCAGTTCACAAGCCCGAGCCGCCTGCATCTTATGCCCGCTGGTCTGTGATCTGCGACACGGGGATGAACAACGCCTTTGTGATCTCCACCACCCGGCGAAGGATCATGAAGTCGGATGAGCGGTGATCTTCATACGCGAAGCGCGCGAGTGATCACGAGAGGTGACATTCCTTGGTGTTACCGCTGGTCAGTGCGGGGTTGCCAATATCAAGTGGTTGCCGCCGCAAGCAAATTGGTGCTGGACGCGGCCAACTGCTATATGCGGCAGGCCCGGAGATCCGGCCCGTTCGTGACCCGGTCGTGATCGTCGGTACGTGCTTCCGTTCACGAGCGACCGGCCGACGACAGATCACGGGAACATAACGGACACTCAAGAGTGACCTATCCCACGCTATTTCCAGCACTAAGTGCTTGACGCCCGGGAAGCCTTGGCGTGGCGGATGCGGAAGTGGTAGGCGCCCGCCGAGCCCGCGTGGAGCAGCAAATGCCATGCGTAGGAACATGATCGCGAAATTCGGACATCCCGTCGCGGAGGCGAGGGGCGGACAAAAGTCCGTTTTGTTCGTCGCGTACGCGTCAAGTGTGGCGCACTGCACCTTTCTTGGCAGCAACCTGCGACGCCTGATAGCCGTTGTTGCCATGTCCCCGAACGCACTCATACCCAGCCACCGGAAGCCCCGCCGTCCTTCCGCACCCTCGCGGGCGCTGCGCGCGGGCGTGACCGGTGGCTTCCTCACCCTCGCGGTGACCGGCGCCACCGTGCCGGCCAACGCCGCCGAGAAGCCCGTCTCCGAAACCCAGGAGATGCCGACGATCACGACGGCGCTGGCCACCAGCGCCGCCAGGAGCGCCGACACGGCCGAGCAGGTCGCGTTCAACTACGAGCGTCAGGCGCTCCAGGACAGCGCCTTCTCGCACGCCGCCAAGGCCGCGGAGAAGCACAAGGCCGAGGCCGTGAAGAAGGCCAAGGCCGCGGCGAAGAAGAAGGCCGAGGAGGCCCGCAAGGCCAAGGAGGCCGCCGAGGCCCGTGCCTCGCGCTCCTCCGAGCGTTCGACGCTGTCCGCCCCGTCGTCGTCCAGCGCCACCGGCAGCACGGCCACCCTCGTCTCCTTCCTGAAGGCGCAGCTCGGCAAGGCCTACGTGCTGGGCTCCAGCGGCCCCTCGTCGTACGACTGCTCCGGTCTGACGCAGGCCGCGTTCAACCAGATCGGCATCGACCTGCCGCGGGTCTCGCAGGACCAGTCCACCCAGGGCACCCAGGTCGGCCTGGACAACCTCCAGGTCGGCGACATCCTGTATTGGGGCAGCGCGGGCAGCGCCTACCACGTCGGCGTCTACGTCGGCGGCGGCAAGTTCATCGGCGCCCAGAACCCGAGCACCGGCATCGTCGAGCGCCCGCTCGACTACGACATGCCGACCGGTGCGGTGCGCGTCCTCTAGGACCACCGCGCGCGCGATCACCCCACAAGGACCGTCCCTCCCGCCGCTCGGGAGGGGCGGTCCTTGTGCGTGCGCGCAGTCGCCGGGCCGTCCCGCCACCCGTCGTCCGACGGATGATTCGCGCCGCCCGGCGCCGTGATCAAGCCAGGTACGGGCCGAAGGCCGCCCCGTGGAGCCACCGATGCGCGGTGCGCGCCGTTGCACCTCTCGCCATATGCCGTGGATGCCGCTTATGCGTCGTCCGGCATCCGCAGAGAGAGGGAACCGCGCTTCGATGAACACGCATCGCACCCACCCCCGCCGCTTTGTCAGCCGGGCCGCGACGGCCGCCGCCCTGGCGACCGCGCTCGGCCTGGGCGCCGTCCACACCGCGACCGCCGCCCCGTCCGCCGCACCGCTCGTTGCCGGGCCCGCCGGCCCCGCCGTCCTGGACGGCGGCTGGCACCGGGACGGGCTGCATCTGACGGCCGCCGAGAACAAGAAGGTGGACGGCTTCGTCGCCCGCGCCCGGCGGGCCGAGCGCACCATCAGCCCCGAGGTCCGGGCGGCTGCCCGGATCAGCCATGCCGAGCTGGTCGGCTTCGACCAGCGGCTGAAGTCGCCGGACTCGCTCAAGCGCAAGGTCGCCACCCGGCTGCGGGAGACACCGGGGCAGACCGTGGACGCGGCGCTGCGCACGATTAATGACGCGGTCCGCTTCACCCTCCAGTGGCCGGCCGGCACCTACAGCCAGGGTGTTCACACCGCGGCCGGGCTACTGTCCACCTGGGGCAACGACTCCACCCGCTGGGCCAACACGTGGAACCGGCCCGCCGGCTACAAGGCGATCAACTCCGTCTGGCGCGCGCCCCGCTCCGGCCAGCTCTTCGAGGTCCAGTTCCACACCCCCGAGAGCAAGGCGGCGCAGCTGGAGACGCACAAGCTGTACGAGGAGCAGCGGCTGCCGGGCACCCCGCCCGCCAGGGTGCGGGAGCTCCAGGAGCAGCAGAACGCGATCTTCGCGGCGGTACCCGTCCCACCGGGCGCCGAGCGGCTGACTGCCCCGGCCCGCCACCTGCCGTCCCCGGACCCGGCCCGCCGCCTCCCCGCACCGGCCCACGCCCCCGCCGGCTGACGGACCGGTCACCGGGCCCCGGCATCACGGCTCGCCAGCGGCGGCCCGCCGGATGCACCGACGGGCCGCCAGGCGCGTTCGGCCGGGCCGGCCCCGGACCTCCCGTCCGGTGGCCGGCCCCCGGTGTCAGGCCTTCGGGGCGACCTTGCTCAGCCCGTTGATGATGCGGTCCATCGCGTCGCCGCCCGTGGGGTCGGTGAGGTTGGCGAGCATCTTGAGGGTGAAGCGCATCAGCAGCGGGTGGGTCAGACCGCGCTGGGTGGCGATCTTCATGACCTTGGGGTTGCCGATGAGCTTCACGAAGGCGCGGCCCAGCGAGTAGTAGCCGCCGTAGGTGTCCTTGAGGATCTTCGGGTAGCGCGCGAGGGCCAGTTCGCGCTGCGCGTACGTGGCACGGGCGTGCGCCTGCACGATGACCTCGGCGGCGATCGCACCGGACTCCATGGCGTAGGCGATGCCCTCGCCGTTGAACGGGTTGACCAGCCCGCCCGCGTCACCGACCAGCAGCAGGCCCCTGGTGTAGTGCGGCTGGCGGTTGAAGGCCATGGGGAGCGCGGCGCCGCGGATCGGGCCGGTCATGTTCTCCGGCGTGTAGCCCCAGTCGGCGGGCATCGAGGCGCACCACGCCTTGAGGATCTCGCGCCAGTCCAGCTCCTTGAACGCGGAGCTGGAGTTGAGGATGCCGAGGCCGACGTTGCTCGTCCCGTCGCCCATGCCGAAGATCCAGCCGTAGCCCGGCAGCAGCCGGTCCTGGGCGCCGCGGCGGTCCCACAGCTCCAGCCAGGACTCCAGGTAGTCGTCGTCATGGCGGGGCGAGGTGAAGTACGTACGGACGGCCACGCCCATGGGGCGGTCCTCGCGCCGGTGCAGGCCCATGGCCAGCGAGAGCCGGGTGGAGTTGCCGTCGGCGGCGACCACGAGCGGGGCGTGGAAGGTGACGGGGGTCGTGTCTTTGGAATCAGACCCGGCCTCGCCGAGCTTGGCGTGCACGCCGGTGATGTGGCCGGTCAGCTCGTTGACGATCGGCGCGCCCACGTTGCAGCGCTCGTACAGCCGCGCCCCGGCCTTCTGCGCCTGACGGGCCAGCTGCTCGTCGAAGTCGTCGCGCTTACGGACCAGGCCGTAGTCCGGGTACGAGGCCAGCTCCGGCCAGTCGAGCTGGAGCCGGGAGCCGCCGCCGATGATCCGCAGGCCCTTGTTGCGCAGCCAGCCCGCTTCCTCGGAGATGTCGATGCCCATCGCGACCAGCTGCTTGGTGGCGCGCGGGGTCAGCCCGTCGCCGCAGACCTTCTCGCGCGGGAAGGCGGTCTTCTCCAAAAGGAGCACATCCAGGCCGGACTTGGCGAGGTGATAGGCGGTGGCCGAGCCGGCCGGCCCGGCACCGACGACGATCACATCCGCGCTGTGCTCCGATCGGGCGGGGGTCACGGAATCGGTCACGGACGCGGACTCGGTCACGGCGCTGTCTCCCGGAAGTCGATATCTGGATATCTGGGTGCCGACCGGCACTGGGCATGTGCAGTCTATGGGGGCCTTGGTGATCAGAACCTGAAGGGTTGTCCCATGAAGTCTGCGCACACACCGCTGCCCGCCGTCGAACTGCGCGTGCCCACCGAGGAGGACGCCAGACACTGGCACCAGGCCTTCCACCACCCCGACGTCATGGAGTTCCATGGCGGCGCCCCCGCCGAGCTCTCGGAGTACGACGAGCTCACCGCCCGTCAGCGCCGGCACCACGCGGAGCTGGGCTTCTGCCTGTACACCCTGGTGGACCCGGCGGACGGCGCGGTCATCGGCTTCACCGGCGCCCAGCCCTGGCCGCACGACTGGGGCCCGGCCGGCGAGATCGAGATCGGCTGGCGGCTCGGCCGCGCGTACTGGGGCAAGGGCTACGCCACCACTGCCGCGCAGGCCGCGCTGGAGTCCGTACGGGCGGCCGGGGTCCGGCACGTGGTGGCGATGGTGGCCGCCGCGAACGAGCGGTCGCTCGCGGTGACCCGGCGGCTGGGGATGCGGCGCGCGGAGACGGTCATCACGCCGAACGGGCAGCGCACGGCGTACTGCCACCGGCTGGATCTGTGAGGCCCTGCCAAATGGGAAAGGGCGCTGCGGAATTGCTCCGCAGCGCCCGTTCTGCACTCTGCACTCGGTGCCGTCGGCGGCCGGTGTCAGCCCTCGGCCGGCCGGCGCCCCCGGTGCAGCGCCACGACGCCGCCGGTCAGATTGCGCCAGGCCACCTCGGTCCAGCCCACGCCCTGGAGCCGGGCGGCGAGTTCGGGCTGGTTGGGCCAGGTGCGGATGGACTCGGCGAGATAGACATAGGCGTCCGGGTTGCTGCTGACCGCGCGGGCGACCGGCGGCAGGGCCCGCATCAGGTACTCGGTGTAGACCGTCCGGAACGGCGCCCAGGTCGGCTCGCTGAACTCACAGATCACGACCCGGCCACCGGGCTTGGTGACCCGGTACAGCTCCGCCAGCGCGGCATCGGTGTCCTGGATGTTGCGCAGCCCGAAGGAGATGGTGACGGCGTCGAACACCGCGTCCGCGAACGGCAGCCGGGTACCGTCACCGGCCGTGAACGGCAGCCACGGGTGCCGCTTCTTGCCCTCCCCCAGCATGCCGACGGAGAAGTCGCACGGCACCACATACGCACCGGTCCGGGCGAACGGCAGCGAGGAGGTGCCGGTACCGGCCGCGAGGTCGAGCACCCGCTCGGCGGGCCGTGCGGCCACCGCACGCTCCACCTCCTTGCGCCACAGCCGCGCCTGCCCCAGGGAGAGCACGTCGTTGGTGAGGTCGTACCGCGCCGCCACGTCGTCGAACATCGCGGCGACTTCGTGCGGCTGCTTGTCCAGGGATGCTCGGGTCACCCGGCCATTGTCCACCGTGCCGGGGCCGGGGGCCGCACCGGGCACGGCCCGGCACGCCCGCCGTCAGCGGCGGCGGTACACCAGACGGCCGGCGAGGACGGTGGCCAGACAGCTGCCGTCCTCGGCGAAGACCGCGAAATCGGCCGCGCCGCCGACGGTCAGCGCACGGGGGCGGCCGCCGGGCGGCTCCGCGAGCCCGGACCGCTGGACGGCCGTACGGACCGCGGGCCGGGTGAACGGCCCGGTCAGCGACGTCGTCCCGGCGGCCAGCAGACGCTGAAGGCCCCGGCGGGCACTGGCGCCCCAGCGGGTCTCGGTCATGTCGAGGGCAGCGAGCGCCTCACCGGTGAGCGGCTCACTGCCGAGCTCGTCGGCCTCGCGCGGGTCGGGGTGGTAGGCGGCCTCCAGCAGCGCGGCGCCCCCGGGCTCGTACCGGCCGGGGGTCAGCACGCCGTCCCACTCCCGGACCCGCGCGCTGCCGTAGGCCGCCGACAGCTCCTCGTACGGCCCGAGAGCGGCGAGCCGGGCACCCTCGACGAGGACCGTGTACCCCGCGATCGGCTCCCCGTCATGACCGGGCCGGACGCCCCGGACCCGGTGAAGTGTCAGCATCCGCGGCTCAGTTGGCGTCGACCAGCTTCAGTTCCGGATGGGCCGTGCCGCCCTCGATCGCGGTCGACGACAGATGCGAGACGACCTTGTCGTCGACCGGGTCGTTGGCCGGGTCGTCGTGCACCAGCAGGTGCTCGTACGTCGTCGCGCGCTGCGCCGGGACCCGGCCCGCCTTGCGGATCAGGTCGATGATCTCCATGCGGTTGGAGCGGTGCTTGGCGCCGGCCGAGGAGACCACGTTCTCCTCCAGCATGATCGAGCCGAGGTCGTCCGCGCCGTAGTGCAGCGACAGCTGGCCGATCTCCTTACCGGTGGTCAGCCACGAGCCCTGGATGTGCGCGACATTGTCGAAGAAGAGCCGGGCGAGGGCGATCATGCGCAGGTACTCGAAGAGGGTGGCCTGCGTCTGGCCCTTCAGGTGGTTGTTCTCCGGCTGGTAGGTGTACGGGATGAAGGCGCGGAAGCCGCCCGTACGGTCCTGGACGTCACGGATCATCCGCAGATGCTCGATCCGCTCGGCGTTGGTCTCGCCGGTGCCCATGAGCATGGTGGAGGTGGACTCGACACCCAGCTGGTGGGCCGCCTCCATGATCTCCAGCCAGCGCTCGCCGGACTCCTTCAGCGGGGCGATGGCCTTACGGGGACGCGCCGGCAGCAACTCGGCACCGGCGCCGGCGAAGGAGTCGAGCCCCGCGGCGTGGATGCGCTGGATC
>NZ_JBYISA010000022.1:0-129180 GCF_057708345.1 Streptomyces sp. bgisy130 | reverse complement strand
TAGTGCTTCGTTAGGTTCTGGATCTGCTCTTGGCGAGGGGGCGGCCGCAGGTGGTGCAGATGCCGGAGCGCCTGGCCAGGCGGCAGGCCCGGGCCGCACCCGTTTCGCCGAGCGGACTGCCTTGCCCTTTCCCGCGATGCGGGCGCGCCGTGAGGGAGCAGAAGCGGTCCGGCGAGGCCGACCGTGGAGTCTGCCGCTGGAGGACCGCGTCCTGTTGGTCGCCGCCTACTGGGGCACCAACCTGACGCTGCGTCAGCTCACCCCGCTCTTCGGCGTCTCGAAGTCCACGGCCGAGCGCGTCATCAGCCACCTCGCACCTCTGCTGGCGCTCCGGCCTCGCAAGCGGTTCCTGCACAACCTCGGATAGCCGAGCAGGGGCACCAGCCGACGGTGTTCACACCTCTCAGAAGATCATTGCGGGACAAGCCTTAGTCACCACCGCTGGCGGTCCGCGTCACGCTCCGGCGCCGGCGCTTCTCGGAGCGACGCACCAGCTCGCCCGCGGCGAGCGTCACGGTCGCCACGCCGCGGACCCAGCGGGGTCCGCCGCGCTCCGCCCACACCACACATGCACACCCGCCGACGGCGAGCACCAAGACGCCGAGCAGCACCAGACCAACCATGTTCTTCACCCCTGCGTTCAGTCGTACGGTCCTGCTGATCGTCTCAGACCAGAAAGGACCCCAATGGGATGTCCGACCGAAACGACATCTGGCCCACTGCCTGTCCCCTTCACGCTGGAGGACCATCGGTCAAGATCCAGTGGCAGAGGACTGCTGGTCGTCAAAATCTCCCGGCAAACGGCCAAGATCTCGTGTCAGAGGACAGCAGCATCCCGGCGCCGCAGGCCCTCGCCTCACGCCTCACACCCTCGCACCGCGCCCCGCCCACCTGGGGAAAGGGGCTGTGTGCCTCACAGGAGCAGGCGGGGAGCAGCGGTCACAGATCGGTGCCGTGCAGGGCGCGTCGGTCCCCGGACAGGGCGTAGCGGCGGGCGGCCAGGCCGCTCTCGAGGGGCTCGCCGATCGCGTCGCACAGCGGGGCAAGGACGTCGGCGGCCGCCGGGTCGGACAGGTAGGCCGGGGCGACTTCGAGCATCAGCTCCCCGATCGCGTGCGTGCTGGCGGCGAGTTCGTCGACGACGCGGTGCAGCTCGGTGAGCGAGGGCTCCGCCGGCGGAGCGGCGGGCGGCGGGGGCGGTGCGGTGCGGGCATCGCGGACAGCCTGGCGGACCACGGCGCGCACCGTGGGTTCATCGAGCGCCGTCAGGCCGCTGTGGACGAGCGCGGCGAGGCGGCGGATGATCACTCCGCGACGTCGTCCTGGTCCTCGTTGTGCTCGCCCATGACCCCATCGTCCTCCGCGCCGGATCAACGAGCGGCGTCTGACACGGTCAACTGGCAAGGGGCCGGAAGGCCCGGTGTCCGTTCTCGGGCGTGCCGGAGACGAGCCGCACACTGAGGCGGTCCGCGCCCACGCGCCGCCGCCTTGGCAAGGCTCCGGGGCTGTGAAACGCTCGCTATATGGCATATCTGTCCCCCCGCGTCTGCACATCGATCTCGAACGGGTGAGCCCGGCTGCCTGTCGGGAGTCCCCCAGGATCCAGGCTCCCGTTCGGGGGTTAAGGAACAGCCATGAGGACGACTGAGCAGGCTCACGATCACAGTGACCCCACCCTGTACCGCACTCCGGCGGACGCCGTCGCCGCGCCCCCGGAGAAGCTCGCCTATGTCGTCGGTTTCGACCCGACCGCACAGCGCACGGACGCGTTGTTCACCGTCGTCACCGACCCCGAATCCCCCGAATACGGCCGCGTGACCTCCCACGCCGAGCTGCCCGGCCTGGGCAACGAACTGCACCACTTCGGCTGGAACGCCTGCTCAAGCTCGCTGGCCCATGCCGGTCATCACGCTGCGCGGCGCTACCTCATCATCCCGGGACTGCGCTCCTCCCGGCTGCACATCTTCGACACCAGCCCCGATCCCGCCCGCCCGCGCCTGGTCAAGGTGGTCGAGGCCGAGGAATTGGCCGCCAAGGCCGGATATTCGCGTCCGCACACCATCCACTGTGGCCCCGACGGAGTGTTCCTGTCCTGCCTGGGTGGCGCGGACGGTGCGGACGGGCCTGGCGGCATCGCGCTGCTGGACCACGAAAGCTTCGAAGTACTGCGAGCCTGGGAGAGCGACCGCGGACCGCAGCGGTTCGCCTACGACTTCTGGTGGCATCTGCGCCAGAACGTCGCCGTGACCAGCGAGTGGGGCACCCCCTCGATGTATGAGGACGGCCTTGTCCCCGAATTGCTGCTGGGTCGCCAATACGGCCACTCGCTGCACTTCTGGGAGCTGGACTCCGGCCGGCACCTGCAACGCGTCGATCTGGGGGATGAGAACCAGATCGTGCTGGAGCTGCGTCCCGCACACGACCCCGAGGCAACGTGGGGGTTCGCACACGACGTGGTCAACGTGGAGGACCTGTCGACGTCGGTGTACCTGTGGAACCGGGAGGGCGAGGACTTCGTGGTCCGCAAGGTGATCACCATCCCTGCCGAGCCCGCGCAAACGGAGGACCTGCCCCCAGCGCTGCAGCCGTTCGGCGCCGTGCCCCCATTGATCACCGACATCGACCTGTCGGTGGACGACCAGTGGCTGTACGTATCCACATGGGGAACCGGCGATCTGCACCAGTACGACGTGAGCGACCCATTCCACCCGAGGCAGACCGCGTCCGTGCGTCTTGGCGGCATCGTCAGCCGACAGCCGCATCCCGCCGAGCCGGACATCCCGCTGACCGGCGGAGCGCAGATGGTCGAGCTCAGCCGCGACGGGCGGCGTGTGTACCTGACGAACTCCTTGTACGGCACCTGGGACGCGCAGATCTATCCCGCGGGCATCGAGCCGTGGATGGTCAAACTCGACGCCGACACCTCGCACGGCGGGCTCTCCGTCGATAGCCGCTTCTACCCGCACGGCCCGGACTTCCTGGGCCTGCGCGTGCACCAGACACATCTGCAAGGCGGCGACGCCTCCTCGGATTCGTACTGCTACCGCCGCTGACCGCTTGTGCTCCGCGAGCGTCGGCGCCGGCGCTCGCGGCGGTTGCCGCCGCGGTGGCGAGGCCACTGTTATGCCGGCCCCTGGGCGTTCCGGGCGGCGGACGGCATGGTAAGTCCCCTGGATCCCACGCCGCTTTCGACGTCGGCTGGGCAAAGGCCGCGACGGGGCCGCGCCGAAACGGCTCCTCAATCCGACTGGATGGCGCCTCGTATGGTGTGAAAAAGAGGCAGCCGGGAGGGACCGCACAGCGCACTGGCGTCGGCGCACCATGTATTGGGGGCCTACTGAAGGTCTTGTTGTTCCGACTCGGCTCGGGGCAGCTATGCGCGGAGTGCGCCGAGGTCTGGCAGCGCATATCGGCGCAGCGGTGGGTCGCATCCGAGAACATGCGGCAGGGTGCCTGCTCGGCGGCGTGCTTGCTGCACATCTCGTAGCTGCGTTCGCAGGCCAGCAGGCAGGCTTCGAACTGGGCGCTGATCAGGCTGTTGTCAGGGCCGCTGTCCCGGGTCAGCAGGCGGCGCGTCACGCCTACGACGCCGGCGCAGTCCAGGTCCCCCGGCTGATTGCGGGTGCCATGTGCATGGCGTACTGCTCGCTCAGCATGACCATCGAACAAGCCCCGACCACTTCCTCGCATTCCTGCGAGGTGTCCACGGCGTTGGCAAGGACTTCGCTGCTGAGCCCGGACTTGGCGGTCAGGGTGTCGAACCGCTCGCAGGTCTGAGGCATGATCCCTCCTCATCGAGGTGGGTGTCCGCCCCCCTTTCACGCCAGCCCGGCTCCGGGTGCCGTGCACACTCGGACGACGGAGGATGTTTGGGCAGGTCAGGCTTGGTGTGGGCGGTGCCGAATCGCGCACGGGCAGCGCGGTGGAATAGTGAAGTACGAAGCCCGTTCGCCCGGGCACTGCGCACGTAAGCCCGCCCCCTCGGAGGGAGGGGCCATGCTCTCCGTGCTCTACGCAGCAGGCGCGCACATGGACGACGGGACCGGGTGGCAGCTGCCCTCCACCGAAACGCTGGTGGCCGTGGTCCTGATGGCTGTGGCCACTGTGGTGGGCGCCTGGCTGGCGCGGCCCGGATCCGGCCGGTCGGCGCTTCTGCTGGCCGCCGCGTCAGGGATTTTGCTGATCGTTGCGGTCCTCGATCTTCTGCCCGACGCGTGGGACGAGGCCCATGAGGCCGGCGTGCCGCTGTGGGCGGTACCGGTCATCGCGCTCGCCTCGTACGGGGTGATGGGTGCCGTGGTCCGTATCGGCTGCCCGTGCGAGCCGGGTCGTGCGGGCGGCATCGGCGCGGCATCAGGGCTTGCTCTGCACCGCTTCCTGGAGGGGGCGACCCTGGCCCTGACCGCCTCGGTCGCCGTGGTGGCGGCGCTCCTCGTGCACGCGGCCAGCGAGGGCCTGGCGCTGGCCGCTCTGCTGGGGGTGCAACCGAGGCGGCGCGTGGCTCCGTGGATCGGGCTGGCCTGCTTGAGCCCGGTCGCGGGAGCCTTCCTGACGAGCGCTTTGCCCATTCCGGACAGCATCATGCCACTGCTGCTCGCCTTCGTTGGCGGCGTACTCGCGCAGGCGGCGTGGGTGGCGCTCAGACTCGCCCATCAGCAGCGGCCCGCGGACCGGCGAGTCCTCGGGGTCCCGGCTGCGATGACGATGACTCTCGCGGCTCTTCTCACCGCACTCGTCGTCCTTGTCGGGGCAGTCAGCCGCTGACGCGACCGGTGGCGCAAGGTGCTCGACGACCTCCAGGCTGCGCCGGTCGACAAGCTGCCGGTCGACGAGGAGTGGGTTTCGGTTCCGGCAGCGGTGGGCGATGTAGGGGTACGCATCGTCAAGCCGCAGGGCGCCACCGGAACGCTGCCCGTCGTGTTGTACATGCACGGCGGTGGCTGGGTGCTGGGCAATGCCGGCACCCACGACCGCCTGGTGCGCGAGTTGGCGGTCGGCGCCCGTGCGGCGGTGGCCTTCGTGGAGTACACGCCGTCGCCCGAGGCGCACTATCCGGTGGCCATCGAGCAGGGCTACGCCACCGCGCAGTGGATCGTCCACGAGGGAGCGTCCAAGGGTCTCGATGCACGGCGCATGGCGGTGGCCGGGGAATCGGTCGGCGGGAACATGACCGCCGCACTCGCCCTCATGGCCAAGGAGCGCGGTGACGTCGAGTTCGTACAGCAGCGATGTACTGCCCGGTCACGGATGCCTCCATGGACACCGGTTCCTACGACCAGTTCGCCACCGGGTACTACCTGAGCCGCAAGCTGATGGAGTGGTTCTGGGACGCCTACACGACCGACCCGAACCAGCGCGCGGAAATCACCGCCTCTCCCAACCACGCCACGGCCGAGCAGCTCTCCGGCCTGCCGCCCGCCCTGCTGATTGTCGATGAGGCCGACGTGCTGCGCGATGAGGGCGAGGCATACGCCGCCAAGCTCCGAGCAGCCGGCGTTCCGGTGACCACGGTGCGCTACGACGGCGCGGTCCACGACTTCATGATGCTCAACTCACTGAGTCACTCCAAAGCCGCCCGCGGAGCCATCGACCAGGCAACGGCCTTCCTGCGCAACGCCCTTGGAACCGACCAGACCTAACGGCGTGGTGCGCGATTGAGGTTGGGGCATGCTGGCCTGGCGGGTTGGCTGGTGGGTGATCACCTTGCGGCGGTGCGGTCGGAGATCAGGCCGGCGACGGCTCGGTAGCTCTCATCGAAGTACTCGGGGCGTCCGAGGAAGCGTTGGAGAGTTCGCGGCGGCCGTGGTTGTTGGCCCGTGTGCGGCGTACCTGGACTTCCGTACCGTCGATGCGCAGCTCGACGCCTTCGGCCGCCGCGTACGCGAAGACGTCCGCAAGGGTACGAAGGCGCAGGTCGGGTTGGCGGGGGACGGCGAATCCCCTTTCCCGTACAACCCTTCAGGTTCACCAGAGGTCATCTCCGAGTCCGCACGTATGTCCTGGAGAGGAACTCATGTCCCGGCCCCATCACAAGCGCTCCCGGCGTCCCGTCGTCCTGGGCGCCACCGCCGTCGCGGCCGCACTGGCCGGTGGCCTGCTCATCACGCTGCCCGGCGGTGCGAGTGCCGCCGCGTCGGGCCTCGCCGACGACTTCAACGGTGACGGCTACCGCGATCTGGCGACAGGCGCCCCGGGTGCTGTCGCGGGCGGGAAGGCGAAGGCGGGCGCCGTGGTCGTCAACTACGGCTCGTCGAGCGGTATCAGCGCCGCGCGCCACAAGACCACATCGCAGAGTTCCTCCGGCGTGCCGGGCGCCTCGGAGACCTCCGACCGCTTCGGCACCGAACTCGCGCACGGCGACCTCAACAACGACGGCTACGGCGATCTCGTCGTGGGCACACCGCTGGAGGACGTCAACGGCGACGTCGACGACGGTTCGGTCACCATCCTGTGGGGCGGCTCGTCCGGCCTGTCAGGCGGCACGACGATCAGCGACCCGAACGCGTCGGGCCACGACCGGTTCGGCCAGTCCCTCGCGGTCGGCGACTTCACCGGTGACGGGAAGGCCGATCTGGCGGTCGGTTCCACCGGCAAGGACGTGTGGATCTTCCAGGGCGGCTTCACCAAGTCCGGCGGCGCGGCCGGGAAGCTGCGCTTCGACGCGCAGATCGAGTCCGGCGCGTACCCCAAGGGCGCCGTCCAGCTGGCCGCCGGGGACTTCGACAACGACAGGACGGACGACGTGGTGGTGGGGTCCTCCGCGGGCAACTTCGTCTACCGGGGCGCCTCGACCGGGCCCACGCTGCAGACCGAGGTGGGCACGGGGTATGCGGGCGCGCTCACCGTGGCCGACTTCGACCGCGACGGGCACGACGACCTGGTCGTCGGCACCGACTTCGTCTCCGTCACGGACCAGACGGCGAAGGGTGGCTACGTCACCCTGTTCTACGGCGGTGCGGCGGGCGTCGACACCACTCGCAGCGCCGTCTTCAGCCAGGACACCGCGGGTGTGCCGGGAGCGGGCGAGTCCGACGACTCGTTCGGTGGCACACTCGCCGCGGGCGACGTCAACGGTGACGGCTACCCGGACCTCGCCGTCGGCGCAAACTTCGAGACCATCGGCTCCGCGACCCACGCCGGCAACGTCTGGGTGCTGCGCGGCGGCGCCTCCGGCCTGACGGGGACCGGCGCCCAGTCCTTCAACCAGGGCACCTCGGGTGTCCCGGGCGCCAACGAGTCGTCGGACATGTTCGGCGACGCCATCCACCTCGCCGACCACAACAAGGACGGCCGCGCCGATCTGTCGGTGGGCGCGGGCGGCGAGAACAGCGACGACGGCGCCGTGTGGGTCCTGCGCGGCTCCACCGGAGGGGTCACGGGCACCGGCGCGGTGAGCTTCGGTGCGTCGTCCGTCGGCATCGGGAACTCGGGGGATGACCCCATGTTCGGGGACGCCATGTCGGGCTCCTGAGCACCTGGACAGACAGTCGGAAGGGGCGGCACCGGAGGATTCCGGCGCCGCCCTTCCGCTGTGCTGACTTATGGTCGGCGACGTCGCCTCTCGCGCACCAAGTCGTAAGGGCTGTCCCGTAAATGACCTCCAGGCGGGATGGGGCACGGCAGCCCGCCAGGGGCTGTACGGTCTCCGGCGGGAGTTCGCGCGACCCCGGTCGCACGAGTCGCAGTTCCGGGGTCGCTGCGTCTGGCGCCTCCGTGAGTGACGGTGCAGTCAGCACCGATCATCCACACGGTAGGAGTTCGACTGGAGTGTCTGGAACGGGGCGCGGGTGCTTCACCCGATCAATCGGGCCACGTCTTCTTCCTGCCGCGTGCCTGTCTCCTTGACTTGGCACAGCTCGGGCACGGAGACCTTGATCGGTTCTTGCGTGGTCCGTGGCGAGTTGGATGGCCATACCGCCATCAGTGGCGGCACAGTCGGCTCGAAGAAGCTCTGGATGGGCCTCGTAGAGAATGCGCCGTTGAGTGCAACGGACAACCATCATCACGGCGAGTCCGAGGCGGGACTCGAACGTGGTGGACGCGGTTGCCCAACGGCCCGTTGCCGTCCTCGCTCAGTGCGGATCCGACGCCTTCATGGATGGTCATCGTGTGGCCTCCTGATTGTTCGACGGCCTTTGGCCGAGCATCAAGCTGCGACCACCGCGCCCGGGACTACAACTATTGTTGCTGTAATGGCAACGCGCGCCTCCGGAACCAAGGCGTCCCGCCCGGGCAATCGCGTCCGCCCGTCGACAGATCGCCCCCACAGCAGATCTCACTCGTGCTCGCGTCCAAAGGGCCAGGTACTGGAGAAACGACGTGGCTCGCGCCTCGGAGGATTGCCGTCGGTTGGCGGGCACGGGAGGACCGGCAGCACCTCGGCGCGGCGCCCCGACGCAGCATCGTGGGGCCGAGCCTCTACCGGACGGGGTGGCGGTGGCCCGGCGCAGACCTCACTGAATGATGTCCCGTCGCCGAGACATCAGGCAGAGCCGGAGGGACCAAGTGGCCGCGGGCCGACCCCGCCCTTCTCCGTGGTCCGGGATCCTGGCACGGCCGACACTGAGTTCCTTGCCGGGCGCGGACTACTTCCATGCGGTGCACATATCCAGGCGTTTGTTGCCCTTGAACTGTGCTACCTGGGCGCCCACCTCGAAAATGCCGTACACGTCGCGGGCAGTCGTATGCCACGTCTTCTCGGAAGAAGTCTTGTGCCACTTCCAGTAGTGCCTCTGGCCCTTGCTGTTCTTCGTGACGAGCCGGACACGCACGTGTTGACCGTCAGAGACTCCGTCGTACGCCCACAGCGTGACCTTGAGCTTCGTCACGGGCCCGGTGAGCCGCTTGAACCGGGCGCCGCCGTACCCTCCCGAAGTGACACACGCGCTATCGGCGACTTTCATTACTGCCTGGTTGCGATCGACGAGGGCGGACGTGCGTTGTGCCGGGGGTGTGCCCGGGTCGGAGGGGGCCGCTTCAGCGGCGCTTAACGGACCGATGAGCGGCAGCAGTAGCCCCGCCAGGATGGCTGTGATGCGCGTCGCGCGCATGGTGAACGTCCTTTCCAACTAGGTGTATGCGCCGGCCGACCAGCAGGCTGGCGCCGCGGTTCCAAGATGCAGGTAGCTGCCGGGGAGGTCATTAGCAAGGGGTGCTGAAGGCTTAGCAATGCGTCTCGACCTGGAGACCAAGTGCTCGGTGCCGGCAGTCCCGGGGCGGTATGCCGTAGTGGGTACGGAAGGCACGGGTGAAGTCAGCGGCGCGGCTGAACCCCCAACGAGCGGCAATTTCGTGGATCGTTTCGTTATGCAGTGCCGGATCGGTGAGGTCGCGACGGGCACGTTCGAGGCGTTGGTGGCGGATCCAGGCGGCGACGGTCAAGTCTTCGCCCTGGAAGAGGCGGTGCAGGTAGCTGGGGGAGATGTGATGTACCGCGGCAACCATGGACGGCGTCAGCAGCGGGTCGTTCAAGTTCTGCCGGATGAACGCGCGGATGCGTAAGATCAGGGTGCGCTTGTGTGTCTCCGGCGCCAGGCTCCGCTCGGTCTCCAGGGCGTGGGCGAACATCGCGGAGAGCAGGTCAGCGGCAATGGTGCCCAGCCGTTCGGCGTCGGCAAGACCGTAAGTTCCGGTGTCCCACGCCACGCTGCGCATGAGCTGTCCGAGCAAGGTCCCGAAACCCTCCTGCTCGGTGAAGTGCATGGAGGTGAGTGAGGCCATGTGGTGCCTGATCGGCGGTAACAGCACCTTGGGGACCTCCAGGCCGATGCCTGTATGCGGGTGGTCGCCGTCCCCGCTCATCAGGCTGAACGGGCGCGAGGTGTCCAGGACACAGAAGGCGCCGGGCCCGCAGGTCTTTTCGTGGTCCCCGTGCGATCCGCGGAGGGTTCCGCGGATCGGCAGTGATACATGGACGGTTTCTGGGTCGGAGGCCCGGACAAGTTTCGCGGTGCGCACGTAACGCACCGGTGTGAACGTCGTGGGCCAGATCGTCACGTCCCCGAGCGTCAACACCTCCTGGGAGGCCTGGAAGTCAGCTGAGTGCTCGCTCTCCAGCTGGAGCGGAGCGTGTGTATGACTGACGAGTTCCCGCCATAAGTCGAACCGGTCTTCCCTGGGAACCTCATGTGTCCGGAAGATATTCTTGATCATCGATCCCCCCGGTCGCACGCATCCACCTGTTCTGAGCGCTTCCGTCCCACAGTGCAGCGCGGGTGCGACCTTTAGCGGATACCCGCGCAGTGCCGTTGCCGAACGGCCAGAACCAGCCGCGCTGTTCGGAAGGCGCTGCCCGCCCGGTGATCAACACATCGCCCGTCCGACAGGCAGGTACAGCAACAACTGGCGTCGCGGTTGGTGCGCCGCCCCTTCCACGGAATGGCCCGGGCTGCGATGCCTTCTTCAACGCCTCGTGGGTCGCCCGGCCCCACAGGCCCTCGCAGAGCCGTACCGGGTTCCCCTCCCGGTCGATGACGGGCCTGCCGTTGTGCATCAGGTACCCCAGGGCCGCCTCGGAAAGAAGTATGTTCCGCAGGCTCGTGGGGTGCCATGGCCGACCGCGCGACGGCTTCCCGTACATGACGGCCAAGTGGTCGACAGGCGCCAGCTCCCCTGCGCGGTTCAGACGAGCCGCTTCACTGCTGGAGGTGTTGCGCTCGGGATCGGCAAGGATGCGGCGAGCGACGAGCCTGATCACAGTGGCAGCGTGCGGGTGCAGTTCGACATGATCAATCTTGCCGCCTTCGTCGCGCATCTTGTAGCCGGTGTTCAGGCAGTCAACGACGTTGCGGCCAAAACGGTCCACCGCTGCGGCGACGAGGCCGTCATACGGCCCCCGCTCGTCACGAAGCCACGGGCCGAGTTTGGGCCGGGTGACCGGGTCCGTGGCTCCCGATACCTCCCAGTCGTCGGCCCAGCCGATGATGTGCCCGCCGACAGATGCTGCGGCTGTCAGCACGTCCTCCCGTTGACGCTCAGGGGACGACTTGGCCAGCTTCATGCGGGACAGCCGCCGTACGCCGAGCAGGCACTTTCCACATCCGTCGTAGGGGCGTTCGATCATGTTCAGGTCCGTACCGCGCAAGGTCTCTCCGTTTCGGGCACGCAGGGTACGGAGAATTCACGGCCACCCCCAGGACGATCTTGGTCAGCCCAGGAAGCTCAGCCGGACCTGGCGGTGCGGGTTGTCGACGTTCGTATCGACCAGGCAGACGGACTGCCACGTGCCCAGTGCCATCTGGCCCGCTACGACGGGGAGGGTGGCGTGGGGTGGGATGAGGGCGGGGAGGACGTGGTCGCGGCCGTGGCCGGGGGTGCCGTGGCGGTGGCGCCAGCGGTTGTCGGCGGGCAGGAGGTCGTGCAGGGCGGCCAGGAGGTCTTCGTCGCTGCCTGCGCCGGTTTCCAGGATGGCGAGGCCGGCGGTGGCGTGTGGCACGAAGATGTTCAGCAGGCCGTCGCGGCCGTCGGCTGCCTCGCGGAGGAAGGCGGCGCAGTCGGCGGTGAGGTCGGCGACGGTTTCCGTGGAGCCGGTGGTGACGTCAAGGGTGCGGGTGGTGAATGCGGTGCTCATGCGGTCATTTTCGTATGGATGGCGCGTCCTCGTCCGCTCCCCCGCGAGTGTCGACCGCAATGCTGCCTCCATGCTTCGGCAACAAAGGTCCATCAGCCGAGACCATGATTGACCCTGCTCGAAGCGCGCCGCTACGTTCAGCGGCATGTCTACATCAGCCCTGCTCACCACGCGCGGTCACATCGACCTGGTGCGGGTGGCCTCGGCCGCGTGTCACCGCGGCGGCCGTTGCTGATGCGCTGCTGCTGTCCTTGATGGCGTTGTTGGCGTTGATTGTGTTGGTGGCGTTGGCGGCCTGATGCTGTTCTAGGTTCTTGCGGCTTGCGGATGGCCGCGTTTACCCCTGTCGCCTTGTGGCTGGTGAACCTTCTGGCGTTGCGGCCTTTCTGGGTTTTGCCGCGTTCTTCTGCCTTCGCTCGGCCCGTTCCTTGCACCGTTCTCATGGATGGGCCCGTTCCGGCTCGTATCCCCTCATCCCCCTCCCCCTCCCCCGTCGGTTTCTCTCCCCGTGGAGCGTTGATGACTGTTGATCAGGCCGTGTACGGCCATGCCCCGCCCGATCCGTCCGTTCAAGCAGAGTGGCCCTCGCTCGCCAAGGGCGGGGAGGCGGGGGTGGGGTCCGCTTCCTGTGGCGATGGGCCGCCCGTGCTTGAGCGGGTGGTTCCGGTGTCGGGGCGGGGGTGGTCGGGGCCGCGGTGGTTGCGGCGGGCGGTGGGGCCTGTCGTGTTGTTGGTGTTGTGGCAGGTGTTCAGTGGGAGTGGTGTGCTGGAGGGGGATGTTCTGGCGTCGCCGGGCACCATCGCCGGCACCGCCGGGGATCTGGTCTCGGACGGGACGCTGCCGTCGGCGATGCTGGTTTCCCTTCAACGGGTCGCGGTGGGGCTGCTGTTGGGTGGGGTGGCCGGTGTGGTGCCGGCGCTCGCCTCGGGGCTTTCGCGGCTCGGGGAGGACCTCGTCGACGCCACGGTGCAGATGCTGCGTTCCATCCCGTGGGTGGGTGTGATCCCGCTGTTCATCATCTGGCTGGGTATCGGTGAGGCGCCCAAGATCGCGTTGATCGCGCTGGGTGTGGCGTTCCATCTGTATCTGAATGTCTATGCCGGCATCCGTGGTGTGGATGCGCAGTTGGTGGAGGCCGGGACCTCGCTCGGGCTGAGCCGGTGGGGGCTGATCCGGCATGTGGTGCTGCCGGGTGCGCTGCCGGGCGCCATGACGGGGCTGCGCTATTCGCTGGCCACCGCCTGGCTCGCGCTGGTCTTCGGTGAGCAGGTCAACGCCGATGACGGGCTCGGCTTCCTGATGAACCAGGCCAGGGAATTCTTCCGCACCGACGTGATCGTGGTGTGCCTGGTGGTCTACGCGATCCTCGGGCTCATCGCCGACTTCCTGGTCCGTACCCTCGAAAGGCTGCTGCTGCAATGGCGACCGACGTTCACGGGTCAGTGACCGACAGCGGGCGGGAGGCAGGTCCGCACCCTGCGGCTCCTGGCGCCGCCGTTCAGGTGGCGGGGCTGGTGCGTGCCTTTGGCGGCCGTGCGGTTATTGACGACCTTCAACTGAGCGTGCAGCCGGGTGAGTTCGCGGTGCTGCTCGGGCGTAGTGGGTGTGGGAAGTCGACTCTGCTGCGGGTGCTGGCCGGGCTCGACCGGGAGATCGAGGGTGAGGTGCTGGTGCCGCGGCGTAAGGCCGTGGCGTTCCAGGCGCCTCGGCTGATGCCCTGGAAGCGGGTCTGGCGCAATGTGCTGCTGGGGCTGCCGGGCCGACCCGAACGGGCGGCTGCGGAACGGGCGTTGGCGGAGGTCGGACTCGGGCACCGTGCGGATACCTGGCCCAAGACGCTCTCCGGTGGTGAGGCGCAGCGGGCGTCGCTCGCCCGGGCGCTGGTGCGGGAGCCCGATCTGCTGCTGCTCGACGAGCCGTTCGGCGCTCTCGACGCGCTGACCCGGATCAAGGCTCAGCGCCTGGTGGCCGAGCTGTGGCGGGAGCGGGGCTGCGCGGTGCTGCTGGTCACCCATGACGTGGAGGAGGCGCTGTTGCTCGCCGACCGGGCGCTGGTGATGGAGGGCGGGCGGATCGCGTACGAGACCTGGGTGGATCTGCCGCGGCCGCGGGAGATCTCCGATCCGCGGTTCGGTGCACTGCGTGCCCGTCTGCTCGACCGGCTCGGTGTGGAGGGCGCCGCTGAGGACGTTACCGGGCGGCGGCCGGACGACGCGGAGGAGGCCCCGGACGACGCGGAGGAGGCCCCGGACGACGCGGAGGAGGCCCCGGATGACGGCACCGTCGCTGCTGCCTGATCAGGCGCCGGAGCCGGGTCGCCGCTCCCCCGGCACACGAACACCGATCGCCACACCGGACAGAGAATGGAATGGACACCCCATGAGAGCACGCCGCCTCGCCCCAGCCGCCCTGCTGTTTCCGTTGGCCCTGCTGCTGGCCGCCTGCGGTGGTGCGTCGGGTGCCGAGGGGGCCGGTGGGGGTACCGGGAGCGGGACCGATGGCAAGGGGTCGCTGACGCTCAACGTCGGTGATCAGAAGGGTGGTTCGGAGGCCTTGTTGCGGGCCGCTGGAGAGTTGGACGACCTGCCGTACAAGATCAAGTGGTCGACGTTCACCTCGGGGCCGCCGCTGCTGGAGGCGATCAATGCCGGGGCGGTGGATATCGGTGCGGTCGGCAACACCCCGCCTGTGTTCGCGGCCGCGGCGAAGTCGAAGATCAAGGTGATTGCCGGGTCCCACAGCAGGTCGGACGGCGAGACGATTCTGGTGAAGAAGGGCTCCCCGCTGAAGCGGCCGGGGCAGCTCAAGGGCAAGTCGATCGCCGTGGCCCAGGGCAGCTCCGCGCACTACCAGCTCATCGCCTCGCTGAAGAAGGCCGGGCTGACGCCGAAGGATGTCACGCTCACCTACCTTCAGCCGGCCGACGCCCTCGCCGCGTTCACCCGGGGGAAGGTGGCTGCCTGGGCGGTCTGGGACCCGTACACCTCACAGGCCCTGAATCAGGCGGATGCCCGGGTGCTGACCACCGGGCAGGGCGTCGTCAACGGACTCAGCTTCCAGGTTGCCGCACCGGCCGCGCTGGACGACAAGAAGAAGTCGGCGGCGCTCAAGGACTACACCGACCGGCTGCGGCGGGCGCAGGACTGGGTGTTCAAGCATCCCGATGCCTGGGCCGAGGCATGGGCGAAGGAGACCGGACTGCCGGACAAGGTGGCGCTGGACGCCGTCAAACGCACCCGGGGGACGGCGGTCGCGGTGGCCGTGGACAAGGCGGCCGTCGCCTCCGAGCAGCGGATCGTCGACGCGTTCGCGGCGCTGAAGCTGATCCCCCGGTCCTTCGACTTCGGCGCGTTCGTCGACCCCCGTTTCAACGGTGACCTGCCGCCCTCGGGCACGGCGCCGCGTACCTATGGAAAGGGCCACTGAGATGTCCGTACACCTGCACTGGTTTCTGCCGACCGGCGGCGACGGCCGGACCCTCGTCGACCGGCATGCCTACACCGACGGCGGGATTCGGCGGGACCGCCTCACCCCGGTGAGCGGGGTACGGGCTCCGGATATCGAGTATCTGGCCCAAATCGCCAAGGCGGCAGAGCAGTTGGGGTTCGAGGCGGTGCTCACGCCGACGGGTACGTGGTGTGAGGACGCCTGGCTGACGACGGTGGCGCTCACTCAGGTCACCGAGCGGCTGAAGTTCCTGGTCGCGTTCCGGCCCGGGGTGATCTCGCCGGTGCTGGCGGCGCAGATGGCCGCGACCTATCAGCGGATCTCGCGTGGGCGGCTGCTGCTGAATGTGGTGACCGGCGGCGACTCGACCGAGCAGCAGCGGTTCGGCGATCATCTCGGCCATGACCGGCGGTATGCCCGTACCGATGAGTTCCTGCGGATCGTGCGGGGCGTCTGGGGTGGCCGGCCGTTCGACTTCCACGGCGAGCACTACCAGGTGACGGGCGGGCTGACGGCGCTGCCGCCGGACCCGCTGCCGCAGATCTTCTTCGGCGGCTCATCGGCGGCCGCGGGACCGGTCGCCGCCCGCAATGTGGATGTGTACCTGACCTGGGGCGAGCCGCCCGAGGAGGTCCGGCAGAAGATCGACTGGATTCGCGGGCTGGCGGAGAAGGAGGGGCGGACGGTCCGGTTCGGCATCCGCCTGCACACCCTCACGCGGGACTCGTCGAAGGACGCCTGGGCGACCGCCGGCCGGCTGCTGGACGACCTCGATCCGGAGACCGTGGCTGCCGCACAGCAGGCGCTGGGCAAGAGCGAGTCGGTGGGCCAGCAGCGGATGCTGGCGCTGCACGGCGGCTCGCGCGACAAGCTGGAGATCTCGCCCAATCTGTGGGCGGGGATCGGTCTGGTGCGGGGTGGTGCGGGGACCGCGCTGGTCGGAAGCCATGCGGAGGTGGCCGACCGGATCGAGGAGTACCACTCCCTGGGCATCGAGCACTTCGTGCTCTCCGGCTATCCGCATCTGGAGGAGGCGTACTGGTTCGGGGAGGGCGTACGGCCGGAGCTGGCCGCCCGGGGGCTGCTGGATAAGGGCCCCGCTCCACTGGCCGGTGTGCCGGCGGCCCGTGGCCGGCCGGCGTCCGCACCGGGTGGGGCACCTCTGCTGATCGCCGGCGGTCGCTGACCGCGGGTCGGGGCAGGGTGGCCGGGCCGCTGGGGCGCAGTGCTGCCGCCGCGGTCCGGCCCCGGTCGGCAGGGAGCGAAAAGCCGGTGGCCCCGGCGGGAAGACCTGACCCCCTCCCCCGGTTAGTAGAAGCATGAACAACATCGGGGTGCGGGCGGTCGAGGTCGTGGTGGTCGGTGCCGGGCAGGCCGGTCTGGCCGCCGCCTTTCATCTGCGGCGGATCGGCTATCGGCCCGACCGGGACTTCGTGGTGCTCGATCACTCGCCACGTCCGGGCGGTGCCTGGCAGTTCCGGTGGCCCACGCTGACGTACGACAAGGTGCACGGGATGCACGCGCTGCCGGGCCTGGAGCTGACCGGCGCGGATCCGCGGCGGCCGTCGTCCGAGGTGATCGGCGGGTACTTCGACAGCTACGAGCGGACCTTCGGGCTGCGGGTGCACCGGCCGGTGAGCGTGCTGTCGGTGTGCGAGGGCGGTGCGGACCCCTCCTGGACGGAGCCCGCCGGAGCCCTGGGGCGCGGGCGGCTGCTGGTCGAGACGTCGGAGGGGAACTATGCGGCACGGGCGCTGATCAATGCGACCGGGACCTGGGACCGGCCGTTCTGGCCGCGGTTCCCCGGGCAGGAGATCTTCGGCGGCCGTCAGCTGCACAGTGCGCAGTACCGGGGCCCGGAGGACTTCCGTGCGTTGCGCGTGGTGGTGGTCGGCGGCGGGACCTCGGCCGTGCAGCAGCTGCTGGAGATCGCCCCGGTGGCGGCCGCCACGACCTGGGTGACCCGTCGGCCGCCGGTGTTCCGCGCGGGGCCGTTCGGCGAGGAGCAGGGCCGGGCCGCGGTCGCCCTGGTGGCGGACCGGGTCCGGCAGGGGCTGCCGCCGCGGAGCGTGGTGAGCGTGACCGGACTGCCGATGACCGAGGCGATCCGGCAGGGCCGGGAGAGCGGCGTACTGGAGCGGCTGCCGCTCTTCGACCGCCTCACGCCCACGGGTGCGGTCTGGGACGACGGGCGCACGGTCGAGGCCGACGCGATCCTCTACGCGACGGGCTTCCGCCCCGCCCTCGACCATCTCGCCCCGCTGCGGCTGCGCGAGCCGGGCGGCGGCATCCGGCTGGACGGCACCCGCACGCTCCGTGACGCGCGGGTCCATCTCGTCGGTTACGGACCATCGGCGAGCACCATCGGCGCCAACCGCGCGGGCCGGGCCGCGGCCGTCGGCATCCGCAGACTGCTGACGGAGGACCCGCAACCTGCCTACAAGGGCCCGGAGTTGGCGGGGAGCCTGGCCTCGTAGGCCGAGGCCGCGTGCTCGACCAGCCCGATCAGCACCTCCTTGCAGGACGCGCGCTCCCGGGCGTCGCACAGCAGCACCGGGGTCGCCGGATCGAGGTCCAGGGCCCGTGCCACCTCCTGCGCCCGGTGGGCGCGGACGCCGTCGAAGCAGTTGACGGCGACGACGAACGGGATGCTGCGGTGCTCGAAGTAGTCGATGGCCGCGAAGCTGTCGGCGAGCCGCCGGGTGTCGGCGAGCACCACCGCGCCGAGCGCCCCCTGCGCCAGCTCGTCCCACAGGAACCAGAACCGGTTCTGCCCCGGCGTGCCGAACAGATACAGCGCCAGGTCGTCGTGGATGGTGATCCGTCCGAAGTCCATGGCCACGGTCGTGGTGGTCTTCTGCTGGACCCCGTCGAGCCGGTCGACGGGGCGCCCGGCCTCGGTCAGCCGTTCCTCCGTATTGAGCGGGCGGATCTCGCTGACGGAGCCGACGAGGGTCGTCTTGCCCACGCCGAACCCTCCGGCCACCAGGATCTTGAGGGCCATGAACGAGTCAGAGCGCGCGGAGTCCATCGATCACTTCCCTGAGTATGTGCGCGTCGGGCAACTGGGCCGGCGGTACGGGACGGTTGACGCGAATCAGTCCCTCGGCCAGGAGATCGCTCAGCAGCACCCGGACCACCCCCAGGGGCAGCCCGGAGTCGGAGGCGACCTCGGCGACCGGGCGGGGGCGTTCGTCGCACAGCCGGTAAATCTCCTGCTGCTCGGGCGACAGCGTGGGGTCCTCGTCGGGCCGGGGCTCGGCCTGCACGACGGCCATCAGCTCGAAGGCCGCACTGCTCGGCCGGGCCCGCCCGGCGGTCATCGCATAGAGCCGGACCATCGGCCCCGCTTCGTCGTCGTACCAGTGCGGGGTGGAGTCGGTCATGGGCGGCCGGTCACTCCGTCCCGGCGCGCACGGGGGTACCGAGGTGGGCGCCGACCCGCTTGACGAGCCGGGCCATCTCGTAGGCGACCAGACCGATATCGGCCTCGGCGTCGCCGAACACCGCCAGACACGAGCCGTCGCCGGCCGCCACCACGAAGAGGAAGCCGCCCTCCAGCTCGACCATGGTCTGGATGACCTGGCCGGCCGCGAAGTGCCGGCCGGCTCCCTTGGCGAGACTGTGGAAGCCGGAGGCGATCGCCGCGAAGCGCTCGCTGTCGTCACGGGTGAGGCCGCTGGAGGTACCGACGGCCAGTCCGTCGCCGGAGAGCACCACGGCGGAGCGGATCTCCAGCACACGGGAGACCAAGTCGTCGAGAAGCCAGTTGAGTTCGCCGGAAAGCTGCTGGTCGCCGGTCATGGTGTGTCTTCTCCTCGTGACGGATTGTCGTTCGCCCCGTTCGGTTGCCGCGGGCCCGGCGGGTGCGGCTGCTCGGTCGGCTCGCGCCGCGGCGCCGGCTGCGGGTGCTGCGGCGCAGGGGTGTCGCCGCGGCCGCGCGCCCAGCCGGCGCGCAGCGACGCCATGGTGGCGCGGGCCTGTTCCGGGGAACGGCGCGGTGCGGGCGTGCCCTCGCTACGCGGCACCCACTCGGGCTGCTGGTCCGGACTCGTCCGCAGCTCGGGCGCGAGGTGGGCCTGGCGCACCCGGCGCGGCAGAGCGGCGTCCTGGTCGGCCGCCGCTTCGGACGGCTGGGCGGAGGCGGAGGTGGCGGGCGGTCGGTGCTCGGCCGCGGGCGGCGCCGCCGCGGTGTCGGCCGCGGCGGGCGGGAGCGCCTTCCGGAGGGGCGCCGCGGCCACCGGCATCCGGTTGGCGGCCGTCCAACGCCGGTGGAAGAGCGAGGCACCCGCCTCGGACGGCTCGGTGCTCCGCGCGTCCGCCGGCGCCTCGTCCGCTCCCGCGGCGAACAGGGCGTCGGGCACCAGCACCACGGCGGTGATGCCGCCGTACACCGAGGGCTGGAGGCCCACCTTGACGTGCCGGCGGTGGGCGAGCCGGTTGACGACGAAGAGGCCGAGCTGTTCGGTGTCCAGCAGGTCGATCTCTTCGGCGTTCTGGATCCGGCGGTTGGCCTCGTCGAGTGCCTCCTTGCCCATCCCGAGGCCGCGGTCGTGGATCTCCACGGCGATACCGGCGCCGACCCGTTCGGCGCGTACCTGCACCTTGGTCTGCGGGGGCGAGAACATCACCGCGTTCTCGACGAGTTCGGCCAGCAGATGGGTGACGTCGGCCACCGCGCCGCCGGCCAGCCGGGCGTCGACGACGGAGTGCACCTCGACCCGCGGGAAGTCCTCCACCTCGGCGACGGCCGCGCGTACCACGTCGAGCAGCGGTACGGGGTGGCGCCAGCCCCGGCCGGGGGCGGCGCCGGAGAGGATGATCAGGCTCTCGGCGTGCCGCCGCATCCGCGTGGTGAGGTGGTCGAGCCGGAAGAGGTCCTCCAGTTCCACCGGGTCCTCGGTGCGGCGTTCCATGGTGTCCAGCAGGGCGAGCTGGCGGTGCAGCAGCAGCTGGCTGCGCCGCGCGAGGCTCACATAGACACCGGAGATACCGCTGAGCGCCTCGGCGCGGCCGGCCGCCGCCTGGAGCGCGGCACGGTGCACCGCCACCAGGGCCTCGCCGACCTGCCCCACCTCGTCGCGGCCGGTGCCGCGGTCGCCGAGCGGCGCGACGGCGTCGATGTCCACCTTCTTGCCCGCGTGCAGCAGCCGCATGGAGGCGGGCAGATCCCGGCGGGCGACCCGCAGCGCCGAGTTGCGCAGCTCCTCCAGCTCGACGACCAGCCGACGGCCGATCTTGACCGAGATGAGGAGCGAGAGCAGGACACCGGCCAGGCCCAGGACGACGGCCATGCCGGGTCCGCCGAGGGTGCCGGCGGACAGCGGGTCGGCGTTCTGCGCCGCCCCGGTGCTCGCGGCGCGCTGTGCGGTGCGCAGGTCGTGCAGGACGGTGTCGCTGACATCGGTCCAGCGCACGGCGGGGACGGCGGTGGCGGCCCGGGTGCCCGCGCCGGCGTCCCGTACGGCGTTCTCCGCGGCGCGCAGGTCGCGGTAGGCGGAGCCGTCCAGGATCCGGTGGTAGGCCGCGGCGTCCCGGGGCCGCAGATCGTCGACCGCGGCGGTGAGCAGTGCGCGCTGGGTGTGCACCGCGCCGGTGAACGTGTCGAACTGCTCCGCCGACATCCGGCCGGAGAGCTGGGCGGCGCCGAGGACCGCGTCCTCATGGGCGAGCGCCTCGCGGGCCCGGGCGAGTTCCAGGACGACGCGCGTCTCCGAGGAGACCGCCGTCTTCTCCAGGCCGGTCAGCGCGCCGACGGTGGCGAAGCCGTCCTCGACGACGCCGGTGTAGTCGGCGACCAGGCGGTCCCGGTCGGGCTTGTCGCCGTCGACGCGTTCGCGCAGCGCGGTCAGGCCGTCGGCGTCGTGCAGCAGCCGGTCGATACGGCCGGGCAGCTGGGCGTCGGTGGCCTCCGCGTCCGCGCTGCCGGCGTCGATGCCGTTTCGGAGGGCGACCGCGGCGGAGTCGGTGGCTCGCTGCCGTTCCCGCAGCGTCTGCTGACGTCCGGGATCGGGGGCAGCGAGGGTGCGGGCCGCGGCGCTGCGCTCTTCCTGTACGGCGGAGACGAAGTCCCCGACCGGGGCGACGAGGGTGGCGTTGATGTCCTTGAGCTGCTGGAGGTCGGAGACATTCCGCGCGGTGGTGAGGGTGGCGAATGCCCAGAGGGCGATCAGGGACACCACGGGCACCATGAGCAGCGCGACGATCTTCGCGCGCACCGAGCGGGGCATCAGGCCAACGCGGTAATCCGTGGCGAATTTCCAGGATTTGCCGACTGCGGGCAGCGCATGCCGGGGGCGGCTGTTCCCGGGCGGCTGGGCCTCCCCTGCGGGCCCGGATCGGTCCGGGGTCTGTCGTATGTGCATGAATTCCTCAACAGGTCTGACGAGGCGCGGAGTTCAGTGCTCGGGCAGTGAATCGACGGAGGCGGCCGCGGCACGCTCGCGGGCGGTCGGGGACAATGCGACAAAGGCCGCTGTGAGGAAGAGAAATGAACCGAGGGCGACGGCCAGCGGAAAGATGAATTCCATTGCGTTGACACCTGCCAACGGGGCGCGGCTGGGCGTCAATTCGATGCGTACGGCAGCCATTCCGGTGTAGTGCATGCTGCTGACCGCGAGCCCCATGACGAGGGAGGCGAGGACCGCGCCCAGGGTGCCCCGCACGGTGAGCGCGGCCCACAGGGCGGCGGTGGCGGCACCGGCGGCGATGACGACCGAGAGCGCGACCAGCCCCGGGGCGAAGCGGACGTGCCCGTGCAGCCGCATCGCCACCATGCCCAGGTAGTGCATGGCGGCCACGCCGACGCCGGTGCCCAGGCCGCCGAGCAGCAGCGAGCGCAGGCCGGCGGCGCCGTAGCCGACGGTGAAGATGCCGGCGCCGACGACCACCATGGCGATCAGCAGGCTGAGCACGGTGAGCGGGACGTCGTAGTGGACCGGGCTGCCGGTGACCCCGAAGCCGAGCATGGCGATGAAGTGCATGGTCCAGATGCCGGAGCCGATGGCGATGGCGGCGGTCAGCAGCCAATTGCGGCGTGAAGGGCCGTCGGCCGCCCGCGCCCTTACCGTGCAACGCAGCCCGAGGGCGGATCCCACGCATGCCATGGCATAGGCGAGGACCGGAGAAATCCAGCCCGCGCTGAAGTGGTGCAGGTGGCCCACGGAGTTTCCTTTCGCGTATTCGGTTCGCGGCGACGGACGCTAACACGTGATCGTCTTGTGAAACTCGGACACCGGCGCCGAGAGATTCCGACGGGAAAGCGGAGATCCTGACACACCGTTTTGCTACCGGCGAGTTCAGTGAGCCCACTTCCGGGTATATGTCCATCATTGCCCGGGCGTCCGGGACTTCTGATTGCACGTCAATTCCGGGCGAACACCGCCCGGCTCATTTCGGCAATGAGATCGGCAATGAGAAAGGTCACGCACCACGCGACCGCCATGCCCGCACAAGCTCCGCCATGCCCTCTTAAAGGGCGGCAGGAGCGCCATATGGGGCATCGCGAAGACTCCACACGATGCGAACAAGCACACCTGTGGGCGAGTGTTCGCCGGAAAGCATGATCGAAAAGGGAGGGCCTTCAATTGACTCGTAGCGACGAGCCATGATGACGGGGCGCGAGCGACGTGCTGCAGACCGTTACGGCGCCTCCGGTCGAAATCCCTTGCTGGTCCGGAGAGTTGAGTCCCGCAACTTCAAGGAGACGAATCCCCATGGACATCCTCACCCATCTGCTGGCCAACATCCTGCACTTCGTGGGTTGGCTCGTCTGACCGGCTTCACCCCCCAAGGCGCCGCCCGTCCCCGTCCCGGGGCGGGCGGCGCCTTCGTGTCCGCCGGACTACCTGTCCAGCTCCTGGCGGGCCGTCTCCGGCAGCGTCAGATAGACGAGGAACGACACCAGGCACAGCGCGGCCACGTACCAGGGGAAGAGGTCGGCGTGGCCGGCCTGCTTGAACCAGGTGCCGACGTACGGAGCGGTGCCGCCGAAGAGGGCGACGGTGAGCGAGTACGGGAAGCCGATACCGGCGGCGCGCACCCGCGCGGGGAACACCTCGGCGTTCACGGCCGCGGCGACCGCGGTGTATCCGGTGAGCAGCACCATGCCCGCGCACTGCACCAGCAGCAGCGAGAGGAACGCGTCGGTGACCAGGTGCAGCAGCGGAACGGCCAGGACGGCGAAGCCCAGGGAGAAGCCGAGCAGCAGCGGTTTGCGGCCGATGCGGTCCGAGAGCATCCCGCCGAGCGGCTGGAGCAGGGCGAAGAAGGCGAGGGAGAGGGTTCCGACGGTGAGCGCCTCACCCTTGTCGAAGCCCGCATTGACCTGCGCGTAGGTGGGCAGGTAGGTCGTCCAGGTGTAGTAGGCGATGGTGCCGCCCGCGGTGATGCCGCAGATCAGCAGCGACTGGCGGGGGTGGCGGCGCAACGCCTCGAAGAGGCCGGGGCGGTCGGCCGCCTGCTGCCCGTCGGGGGTCTCCCGGAGGGTCTCCTGGGCGCCGCGCCGGATCCACAGTCCCAGCAGGCTCAGCAGCGCACCGATGAGGAACGCCACCCGCCAGCCCCACTGCCCCATCTGCTGCTCGGTGAGCAGCGCCGCGAGCAGCGCCGCGGTCCCGGACGCCAGCAACTGCCCGGCGGTGGTGGACACATACTGGAAGCTGGAGAACAGCCCGCGCCGGCCGGGCCCCGCCGATTCGACGAGGAAGGTCGTGGAGGCCGCGAACTCGCCGCCCACCGACAGGCCCTGGACCAGGCGGGCGAGGACCAGCACAAGCGGGGCGAGGATTCCGGTGGCCGCGTAGGTGGGGGTGAGCGCGACCAGCAGGCTGCCGCCGCCCATCAGCAGGATGGTGAGGGTCAGTGCGGTCCGCCGGCCGCGGCGGTCGGCGATCGCGCCCATCAGCAGTCCGCCGACCGGCCGCATGAAGAAGCCGACCGCGAAGACCGCGAAGGTCGAGAGCAGCGGTACCAGGGAGTTGCCGACGCCCTTCGGGAAGACCTGCTCGGCGAAGTAGACCGCGAGGAAGGAGTACGCGTACCAGTCGTACCACTCGACGGCGTTGCCGATGGAGGCGGCGGCGAGCTGCCGCAGCCGTGACGGCGGGCGGGCGCCGCCGGGCGCCCGGTCCTCGGCGATGTGCTCGGCGTTGGCCATGGTCCTCCTCCGCTACCGGTTCTGCTCCTCGGCCGGCTGCTGGACAGGATGAGCCGACAGGTGATCATGTACCGCGGAAGCGGGGATGGTCCAGGGGAATGCACGGGCCGAGTGCCCGCCGCATGAACGCCCTTGCAGGCGGGCGGAGTTATCCGCCTGTTGCCCGGGCCGCCTGTTCCATGGCCGCGCACTCGGCCTCGGCAACCGACCACGGGCGCCCCGCTGTGAGCGCGCCGTCGACAACGATGTTCTGCCCGTTGACGAACCGCGCTCCATCACTGGCGAGGAAGACCGCGGTCGCAGCGATGTCCGCGGGCCGGCCGATGTGCGGGTCCGGCTGGAACTGCGGCAGGAACCGTGCGAACAGCGGCACGTCCGGCAGTTCATCGGCTGCCGCCCCTGCCACTCCCGCCGCCTTGGCGTGAATACCGGTGGCCACCGGGCCCGGGGAAATCGTGTTCACCCGGATCCCCGACTGTCCCAGATCCACGGCCGCACAGCGCGTCAGATGCACCATCGCGGCTTTGGCGATCGAATAGTCGGGCCCCGAAAATCCAGCGCGCTGCCCTGACACGCTCGCCACGTTGAGGACGCTTCCCGACCGCCTCGGCATCATGTGCCGCGCCACCTGCTGGATCAGCAGCAACGGTGCACGCACATGTACCGCAACGGCCCGGTCGAAATCGGCGAGGTCGAGCTCGGCCACCGACACGGCTTTCCCCGGCGTGCCCGCATTGTTTACCAGGATGTCGATACGGCCGAACCACTCAGCGGTCCGCGCCACCAACTCGGCTGCCGCGCCGTCATCGAGGAGATCGGCGGGTACGAACCTCGTGTCCGGACCGAGCCGTCCGGCGACCGCCTCCCCCTCAGCGATGCGTCGGCCAGTCACCACGACGCGTGCGCCCTCTCGCGCGAAGCCCTCCGCGATCGCGGCTCCGATGCCGCTTGTCGACCCGGTCACGATCGCCACCCGGCCGTCCAGTGTCCCGCGCCTCGCCTGCTGCCCCATGAACCCCACCCCTATCCGACGGTCACGAACACGTCAGATCGTGCGCGCCCGGCCTCACCCGGGCAATTACCTCCGAGGTCATGACCACCGCCGGTCCCACCCGCAACCGAGCAGCCGGTCAGCCGCCGTCACGGGGCTGTCGCCGGAGGACCGCCTGCGGCTGCCCGGTGCGCTGCCGGCCGAGCAGCACTGAGGGAGCCCCTGATGCAGAGGCTCCCTCAGTACGCGTTGTGGTGCGGGCCCGTCAGAGCTTGCCGCCGATCTCGCACGCCTGGCACGGCGGGCGGCCGCACGTGCACTGCATGATCGCTTCAAGCACCTCGCGGTCGTGGTAGAGGCACTCGTCCTTGCAGGTGTGGCGCGGGATGAAGCCGGCCGGGATTTCGCCGGGCCACGGCTCATGGCCGTCCCGGCAGCGGAGGAACCGCTCGGGGTCGGTGGAGTGCAGGTCGTGCATGCTCGACCGGGCCTCGTCCTCCAGCTCCCGCACCCGCTCCACCAGGCTCCTGAGCTCGGCGGCGATGCTGGAGTACCGGTCGGAGCCGGTCCGCACGTGTGCGGACCGCAGCGCCATGGCTGCGTTGCCCAGAAATCTGCCGGCGTCCTGGAGGTCGGTCACGTGATGCATCTGGATGCCGTTCACGCCCCGTACCCACACGGCGTCGATACTGCTCACTGATCCACCTTCCCGGTGTTCACCTTGGTTTTCCTGCGAAACAGTATGCGCGGCGCCGGTGCCTTCGCATAAGGAAAATTCAATCTATTTACGGACGCTAAGGGCCGCACCTCGCGCCCGTCCAGGAATTTAGGCGTGAGTCGGCTCACAGGCGGGATGGTGGATCTTCTGCGGGATATTTCTCCTGGAATTCTGGATCTTTCAAGGACTCCTGGAATTCTCCGGTGTTCCCTGGTCCGTCACAGCCGTCGTTCGTCATCCGGCGACCGTGTACGAGTGTGCGCCCGCCCCGGCGAGCCCGCCGCCGTCGACGATCAGGTACTCCGGGCGGACCGGGCGGCCGTCGAGCCAGTTCTCCAGGATCTCCCGGGTGCCCGCGGAGTAGCGGGCCTGCGCCGACAGCGTCGTACCGGACACATGCGGGGTCATCGCCTCGTACGGCATGGTGCGCCAGGGGTGGTCGGGCGGTGGCGGCTGCGGATACCAGACGTCACCGGCGTAACCGGCCAGCTGCCCGCTGTTCAGAGCCCGCACCACGGCGTCCCGGCTGACGATGAGCGCGCGTGCGGTGTTCACGATGTACGAGCCGCGCTTCATGGCGCCGATCAGGTCGTCGTCGAAGAGGTTCTGCGTCTGCGGATGCAGCGGGGTGTGGATCGACAGCACATCGATCGCGGAGGCCAGCGCGCGGGCGTCGGGGTGATAGGTCAGCCCCAGCTCCTGCTCGACCTCCTCGGGCAGCCGGTGCACATCGCAGTAGTGCAGGGTGACGTCGAACGGCTTGAGGCGGCGCAGCACCGCCTGGCCGATCCGGCCGGAGCCGAGCACGCCCACGTCCATGCCTTCGAGGTCGTAGGCGCGCGAGGCGCTGTCCGCGATGTTCCAGCCGTTCTTCGCGGTCACCCATTCATGGGAGGGCAGGTAGTTGCGCACCAGGGTCAGGATCTGCATGACGGCGTGCTCGGACACGCTGATGCTGTTGCTGTAGGTCACCTCGGCCACCGTCATGCCGTGCTCGATGGCGCTCGGCAGGTCGACGTGGTCCGACCCGATCCCGGCGGTGATCGCGAGTCTGAGGCGCGGGGCCGCGGCGATGCGCTCGGGGGTCAGGTAGGCGGGCCAGAAGGGCTGTGAGATCACCACGTCGGAGTCGGGCAGCTCACGGTCGAGTGTGGAGTCCGCTCCCTCCTTGTCGGACGTGACGACGAAGGTGTGGCCCCGTTCCTCCAGGAAGCGGCGCAGGCCCAGTTCTCCCGAGACGCAGCCGAGCAGCTGTCCCGGGGTGAAATCGATGGCTTGTGGGGTCGGCGCGGTCTGACCGCCCGGATAGCCGGTGATGGTGGGAATCGCATCGCGGGCGTAATCGGGGGGATATCCGCCCACGGGGTCCGGATAGAGAACCGCAAGGATCTTTGCCATGGCCGTCCTCCGTCGGTGGCGGGCCATTGCTGCGGCAAACCAGCCGGTCGTCTCGAACCGGTCGGCGCCGATGATCAAATTTTAGTCGCGTGGGCATTGCCGCGGCAATGCCCGGCGATAATGGAGGAGCTGTGCCCGTGCATGAGGGATACGGCGATTCCGATGAGACCTGCGGCAGGTACCCGGGGGATCGAGCCGGGTGGGCCCGGACGGCGCGAGCCGTTCCGCGCCTGTCTGCATCGGGGTGTCCTGGCGGTGGTCGCGCTGGGCGGTCTGCTGGGCGGGACGGCCCGCTATGTGCTGGGCCTGGCCTTTCCCACGCCTGCGGGGACCTTCCCGCTGACGACGTTCGCCGTCAATGTGTCCGGGGCGTTCCTGCTGGCGCTGCTGCTCGTGTACGTGCTCCAGATCTGGCCGCCGACCCGGTACGTGCGGGCGTTCGCCGGTGTCGGGTTCCTCGGCGCGTTCACCACCTTCTCGACCTGGATGGTCGACACCGACCGCCTGCTGGCCCACGGCCACCGCACCGCCGCGGCGGTCAACGTCTTCGGCAGCCTCGCCGCGGGCCTGGCCGCCACCGTGCTGGGCCTGGCGGCCGGGCGGCTGGCGCTGGCCCGGCGGGCGCGGAGCGCCGCACGGCACGGCCGCGCCCGCCGATACGGCTGGTGGGTCCGGTGATCACCCTGCTCGCCGTCGCCGCGGCGGCCGCGGTCGGGGCGGTCGCGCGTTACGTGCTCGACCAGTACGTGCGCTACCGAAGGCCGGGCGTGTTCCCGCGCGGGATCTGGCTGATCAACATCACCGGCTCGTTCGTACTGGGGCTCGTGGTGGGCCTGGGCGCACGACATGGCCTGCCGGCGCACGTGGTGACCGTCGTCGGCGCCGGTTTCTGCGGTGCCTACACGACGTTCTCCACGTTCAGTTACGACCTGGTCCACCTGTGCGAGAAAGGCCAGGTGAGGACGTCCCTGCTGTACGCCGGAGTGAGCCTCGCGGCGGGGCTGGCGGCAGCGGCAGCGGGGCTCGCCGTCGGGGGACTCTGACCGAGGACGGGCCCGGCCGTCCGGGCTTGACACGTGGATCTGCCGGACGTCTCCTGGAAGGGACGAAGTGAACTGTGGCGCACGCCTGTCGGGGCGCCGCACACACTCGGGTTGACCGGCGTCACCGGAGTCCGGAGGCTGCTGATGGCAACCTATGAATACCTGTGCAACCGCTGTGGGCCGTTCGATGTGAAGCTGACGATCGGGACGGCGCCCACGACGCATGACTGCCCTGTCTGCGCAGCCGCCGCGCGACGCGTGTACTCCTCGCCCGGACTTGCGCGGACCTCGCCCGCGGTCGCCGCCCTCCATCGCCAGGAGGAGCAGGCCCGTGAGGCCCCGGCAGTGGTCTCCGAAGTGCCGCCGGGCAAGAGGGTGCCCAGGCGCCCGCATCCCGCGCTCTCGCGGTTGCCGCGACCCTGAGGGCGGTGGTCGACCAGGCAGAACGTCACAGGCGGGATTCAACGATTCCGTCCCCCACGCGGACTGAGGAGGTGCGTCCCCGTGGGCAACGTGGGACTGCTCTTTGTCGGTGCGGTGCTCTTCATCAACGGAATGCTGTTGCTGGGAAAGGTCGATGGCCGGGCAGCAGCGGTGTTCAACCTCTTCGTAGGCGCACTGCAAGTACTGACGCCGACCTACCTCATCATCGCCGCCGCTGGTGACCCCATCAAGATCCTTGCGGTGTCCGGCATTTATCTGTTCGGCTTCACCTACCTCTACGTAGGTATCGGACTGCTCACCGATCTCGACAGCACCGGCGTCGGCTACTACTCGTTGTTCGTGTCAATCGCGGCCCTGGGATACTCGTTCGTCAACTTCCATGTCCTGAAGGACTATCCCTTCGGCGTCATCTGGCTCTACTGGGCATTCCTGTGGTTCCTGTTCTTCCTGTTGCTCGGGCTCAAGTGGGACAGCCTTACCACCTATACGGGCTATGTCACGGCCATCGAGGGCTGGGTCACCGGCGCGATTCCCGCGGCGCTGCTGCTCTCCGGTTACTGGAAACACCCCACCGAAACCGCCATCGCACTCGCGGTCTTCGGCGTGGTGGTGTTCGCCGCACTGTGGCCGCTCACCCGGAATTCGCGGAAACCGGCCCCGGCGGCCCCGGAGGCCGGAAGCGTCGGCGCAGCAACGTGACCGGATCGGAAATGAGGAACTGTCATGCCCGAAATTCTCTTCAAAGTGGACCAGAGCAAGTCGATGCGTGACCAGGACGTCCCCGGGCACAACAGGTGGCACCCGGACGTCCCCACCGTCGCCATGGTAAAGCCGGGAGCGGAATTCCGCGTGGAGTGCCGCGACTGGACCGACTGCCAGGTGGGCAACAACGACACCGCCAACGACGTACGCGACATCGACCTGACCATCCCTCACATGCTCAGCGGCCCCATAGGCGTGGAGGGCGCCGAACCCGGCGACCTGCTCGTCGTCGACATACTCGACCTCGGCCCCGTGCCACAGCAGTCCGGGGGCGCGGCGGGCCAGGGCTGGGGCTACACCGGCATCTTCGCCAAGGCGAACGGCGGTGGCTTCCTGACCGACTACTTCCCGGACGCCTACAAGGCGATATGGGACTTCCACGGGCAGCAGGCGGTCTCCCGCCACCTCCCCGGAATCCGCTTCACCGGGATCACCCACCCCGGTCTGTTCGGAACGGCGCCGTCCACCGAGATGCTCGCCCGCTGGAACACCCGCGAGAAGGCACTGATCGACACCGACCCGAACCGGGTCCCGCCGCTCGCCGTACCGCCGGACAGCAACAACGCCCTCGCCGGCACGGCCACCGGAGACCTCGCCACGCGGATCGCCGCGGAAGGCGCGCGCACGGTGCCGGCCCGCGAGAACGGAGGCAACCACGACATCAAGAACTTCACCCGCGGTTCACGGGTCTACTACCCCGTGTACGTCAAGGACGCCAAGCTCTCGGGCGGCGATCTCCACTTCAGCCAGGGCGACGGAGAGATCACCTTCTGCGGCGCCATCGAGATGGGCGGCTTCATCGACTTCCACGTCGATCTGATCAAGGGCGGCATGGAGACGTACGGCATCACCACCAACCCCGTCTTCATACCGGGCAACGTCGAGCCCCGGTACACGGAGTTCCTCACCTTCATCGGTGTCTCCGTCGACCACGACACGGACACCAACTACTACCTGGACGCGACGCTGGCCTACCGCCGGGCCTGCCTCAACGCCGTCGAGTACTTCAAGAAGTTCGGCTACAGCGGAGAGCAGGCCTACCTGCTGCTCGGCTCCTCCCCCATAGAGGGACGCATCAGCGGCATCGTCGACATCCCCAACGCCTGCTGCTCGCTGTACGTGCCCACCGCCATGTTCGACTTCGACGTCCGCCCGACCGCCGCCGGCCCGATGAAGGCCGACCGCGGCCAGTGCGCGATGGCCGCAGCCTGACCGACCTCACATCGGAAGGACCTGCCCTGTCGGCCCCGCGGCCTCGCGCCCGGGGCCGAAGTCCTGGCCGGGTGCGCCGGCCGGGCGTACGGGCCGGGCGTACCGGCCGGGATGGGCTGCGACAGGTGTGCGACCCCGCTGTCAGTGGGGATTCCTACACTGATCGGGATGCCCTTCGCACAGGCGGTGCGGGGGCGCGCGCCCGGGGGGAGGGAGCAGCAGATGGTGCTGCGGCAGGACTTACCACCACGGCGTTCCGGTGCGGCCGACCGCTCGCCGGCGCCGGATCCCGGCCCGCCGTCCGCCGCCGCCCCGCGGGCCCTGGCGCCGTCCCGGCTGCTGCCGTGGCTGGGGCGGCTGGGTGCGCCGGCCGCCGCATTCGCCGTGTTCCAGGCGCTGTTGGGGATCCTGCCGCAGAATCTCGCGGGTGAGGCGGCGCGCTACTGCGTGGCGGCGACCGCCGGGGCCGGTGTCGGCGCCGTGGTGTGGCTGGCGGCGGCCCTGCTGCGGGCCCGCGCCGCGGCCGCCTCCGCCGCACCGCCGCCCGCCCCCGTGCCGGCGCCCGCCGGGTCGCTGCCCGAGCTGGCGGACGGCACGTACCAGGCGCTGCGGCGCGGCCTCACGGTGATCGAGGTGCCCGGCCGCGGACCGCTCACCGGCTGGCCGCACTCCCTCGCGGAGAGCGAACCACCGGTGCATCCCACGGCGTTCGGCACGGCGTACGGGCTCCATCTGCTGCTCGACATCGCGCCGTGCGACGGCCGAATACGGGCCGGTGAGGTGGCCGAGACGCTGTGGCGGCTGCGGCTGCCCGGTGGCGGGTGGGCCGCGCGTTCCCAGGGCAGCGGGGCGCGCCCCGAGGTGTCCGCGATCGTGCTGGGTGCGCTGGCGCGGGCCGGTGCCGATCCACGGCTGCTGGAGGCCGAAATACGCTCCTGCGAGGTGCTGTGGGACCCGGACCACGATGCGTCGGGGCTGGCGAACACCTACGTGGTCACCAATGTGCTGCGCGGGCTGCTGCGGGCGGCGCCCGGGGCCAGCGCGCTGGACGGACTGCGGGAGGTGCTGGTCAATGGCGCCACGGCCGATCCGGCGCGCGGCCATCACCGCTGCTGGGGCGCGGCGCTGGCCACCGGCCACGGCAATCCGGCGCCGTCCGCGGTGCACACCGCGCGGGCGGTGGTGGCGCTGGACCGGGCCGCCCGGGTCCTCGGCGAGGACGAGCGGCAGCGGGCCGTGCGCGAGGAGGGGTTGCGCTGGCTGCTGGCCGGCCCGGCGGCGTCAGGGGGCGGCGCGTCCGATCTGCTGAACTGCCAGGAGGAGGTACGGCGACCGGTCCAGGAGGATCCGCTGCATCAGGAGCTGCTGTCCGTACGGCACTTCGCGGCCGCGTGGGTGGCCCGTGCGCTGATGACGGACGGCGCCCGGCAGGTGGCGGCCGAGGAGGTGGGGCTGCCGGTGTGGGAGGCACAGCTGACCGCTGCCGTGGCGCGGGTGCACGGTATGCAGCGGGGCGGGGTGTGGCGGTGGGACGACGGGCCCATGGGCCACCCGGTGTGGATGGCGTATCAGGGCCTGTCGGTGCTGCGGCGCTACGCCTTGATGGTCTACCGGCCGTGAGGCGGGCCCGGCGCGGGCCAAGGGATCGGTGCGGTCCAGGGGGTCGGTGAAGGGGAGACGGAGATGCAGATCGAGGAGGCCCGGCGGCTGCTGGTGGAAGGGCTGGGCGCGGGGCCGGAGCCGCCGTCGGCCGAGTCGGCGCGGCAGGTGACCGCCCAGCTGGCGCACCCCGGCACGCTCGGTCCGCTGGCGCGCCGATTATCCGTCGGCGATCTGGAGCTCGCGGAGTGCGTCCGGCTGTCGTACCGCCATGTGCTGGGCTTCGACAAGCTGTTGCTGCTGCCCGGAGCACCCCTCTTCATGCTCCGGGTCCATTTCTGGCACGGCGCGGCCGGCGCCGTCTCCGAGGACATCCACAATCACCGCTGTGCGATCGCCTCGGCGGTGGTCCGCGGCCGGGTGCGGATGGAGTGCTACGAGCCGGCCGCGAACGGTGTGCCCGCGGTCGCCTACCGGGAGACCATCGACGGCCCCGGCGGGGCCTGGCGCCTGCGGCGGGTCGGCGACGCACGGCTGCGGCTGCTGTACACCGAGCAGTACGGCGCCGGGCGGAGCTATGGCCTGGCCGCCCGTACGCTGCACCGGGTGGTGAGCGAGGAGCCGACGGTGACGCTGTTCCTGGAGACCGCACCCCAGCGGTCGGTGACCGATGTCTATGTCAGGAGCCGCGGCCGCGGCGGGGGCAGCGGCTCCGTCATGACCTGCGGCGATGCCCCGCGCCGGAGCGGCGGCACGGGCCGGTCCGGCAGCACCGGCCGGACCGGCGAGGTCAGGGCCGGCGACGAGATCAGCCCCGGCGGCGCCGAACGCGCGGATCCGCCGCCCAAGACTCCACTGCCGCCGGCCGTCTACCTTGCTGAACTCGACGCTCTGGCAGCATCTTTGGGCTATTGAAAGGGGGCGGGCCAGGGTGCCCGAAGCGGGCCGTCATGGTGCGGAGCCCGGCGGCGTCCAGCCGGCCGCCGAGCGCCTGCCGGATCACCGTGAGGTTGTAGGCGTCCACCCCGGCCCCGGCCAGCTCGGCGGGCCGGACCCAGCGGTGGGCCTGGTCCGGGCTGGGCAGGACGACGTCCAGCGTCAGCGGGCGGACGACGAAGTTCTCCTGATGGTTGTGGACGCGGCGGCCCTGGTAGTCGCTCAGGAAGCTGGTCGAGCCGGTGTGCGCGACGATGGTGCCGAGCAGCCCGGTCTCTTCCTTCAACTCCCGTAGGGCACCGCTCTCGGCGGACTCCCCACGATCGAGCTTCCCGCACGGCACCCCCCAGGCGCCGGGCAGAAATCGCTCGCGGTAACTACGGCGCACGATCAGCACACGGGCGTGGTGCACCACCACCGCCGCGGCCAGATAAGTGTCGGCTGCAATCTGGTTCATCGGACTTCTCGCAATCCGAAGAGACGGGCCTCAGGCCCGTGGCGGACGTCCACCGTACCGGCGATGAATCACCGACGGACCGGTTCCGGAGCACCTGACATCCGGGCTCCCGGCGGAGCGGCAGAGTGGCAGAGCGGCGGACCAGCCGAGCGGCGGCACCAGCCCCTACCCCCGCAACTCCTCCAGACGTTCGAGGTCCTCGCGTGCCAACTCCCGCTCCTGTGCGGTGAGGTGGACCGCGGCGGCCTCGGCGAGGAGGGACGTCGCGGTCGCGTCGCCACCGAGGCGCCCGGCGACCTCCGCACGGAGCACGAGGAGGCGGAGCAGCTGCACGGGCGTGGGCCGCTCGTCCGCCATCCGCAGCACCCGGTCGATGATCTTCGCGGCCCCCGCCGGGTCGTCCCTCGAGTCCGCGAAGAGGGACGCCTGATGCAGAGCCCGGGAAAAGGTCTCCTCGGGCGCGGGCCGGTGCCGGTGGTCCTGGCTGGTCTGCTGCCCGATGCGCAGGCAGTTGCCGCCCGGATCGCTCACGAGGAACTGCCGTACGCCGTGCGAGGTGTCCTTCAGCGGCCCCATGCGCGGCAGCCCGCGGGCCGGGACTCTTCCGTACGCCGCCTTGAGCCCGGTCCGGAAGTCCTCGTACAGCCCATCGACGTCATCGGTACGGATGTAGCAGGTGCTGTAGGACTCCGCGGGGTCGTACCGCTTCATCCCGAAGAAGTGCAGCTGGATGCCGCCGCGCGCCACGACCGCGTACGGATTGGGGCTCTTCTGCTGGAAGGTCACCTCGAACCCGAGGACGGTGTAGAAGTCGAGAACGGGCTGAAGGGTCCGGCACGGCAGCATCGGAATGGTCTTCTCGGTCACGACCCGGAGTCTAGTCAAAGTTGAATAGCAGGGGGCGACTTTTGCTGGTGGTGGCGACACCAGGTTCAGCACACACTGCCGGTCATCGCGCCCTGCCCGCAGGCTGGTTGCCATGACGCGACGTACCACCTTGATCACAGGCGCCACCCAGGGCATGGGCCGCGGCCTGGCCCTCGATCTCGCCGCCCACGGGGGCACCCTCCTGCTGCACGGCCGCGACCCCGCCCGACTCGGGAAGGTGGCGGCCGAGGTGCGCGCCGCCGCCCCTGACGCCACCGTCCGTACCTACCTCGCGGATCTGGCCGACCTCGACCAGGTGTATGCGATGGCCGACCGGATCCGGGCGGCGGAACCCCGGCTCGACGGCGTGATCAACAACGCCGTCGCGGGCGGCGGCACCGAGCCGCTCCGGCGCGAGGTGAGCCGGCAGGGCCATGAGCTGCGGTTCGCCGTGAACCACCTCGCCCCGTACGCCCTCACCCGTGCACTGCTGCCGCTGCTGACCGCCTCGGCGCCGGCCCGCGTGGTCAACGTGGCCTCGATCGGGCAGGAGGCCATCGACTTCGACAACCTCATGCTGGAGCGGGACTACGAGGGGCTGCGCGCCTACTGCCGGAGCAAGCTCGCGCTGATCATGGCGACCTTCCACCTGGCCGCCGAGCTGGCGGGCACCGGCGTCACGGTCAACACGCTGCATCCGGCCCACCTGATGGACACCGACGGAGTGCGCGCGTACGGGCTGACTCCGGTCACCGGCATCGAGGAGGGGGTGCGCCCGACCGTCCGGCTGCTGCTCGATCCGGAACTGGCCACCACCACGGGCCGCTACTTCGACCAGTTCACCGACACCCGGGCACACGCGCAGTCCTACGACATCGACGCCAGGGAGCGCCTGATGCGGCTGACACACACCCTCATTGACCGGCCGGCTGCCGGATAGCCGTCGAGGTGCCGGGAATCGCCACGGCTCACCGGCCCAATTCGGCGGCCTTGAGCGCGCGGCGGGCGAAGACGTCCGCGCGGCGGTCCTCCATCTGCCGCAAGGCGTCCTTGCGGTCCCGCTTGGAGAGCCGGTCAAGGTAGGTCTGGCCGTTGAGGTGGTCCGTTTCGTGCTGGAGGCACCGGGCGAAGTAGCCCGTCCCCTCGATGACGAGAGGGCTGCCGTCCTCGTCGAAGCCGCGGACGACAGCGCGGTCGGTGCGGGGAACCGCCATGGTGGCACCGGGCACGGACAGACAGCCCTCGAAGTCGTCAAGGAGCCGGCGACTGCCTGGATCGGGCAGCTCCAGCACTGGGTTGACGAGGTGGCCGACATGACGGATCCCGTCGTCGTCCGGGCAGTCATACACGAACAGCCGCAGATCGACGCCGACTTGGTTGGCCGCCAGGCCCGCGCCGTCGGCCACATACATGGTCCGGAACATGTCGTCGATCAACGCCGACAGCTCCGGAGTTCCGAACGCGGTCACCTCCCGGCACCGGCGGCTCAGCACCTCCTCGGCACCGTCACGGCGACCGAAGCCGCCGCCCGGCTGGGCTACAGCTCCGGTCTCTGCTCTTTTCACCTGCGGCAGCTCGCACGGCACGGATATCTCGAAGAGGCCCCGCACCGTGGGGGCCGCGCACGCCCCTGGCGTCTGCGACAGCGCACCCCCGCTGCCGACAGTCCCATGGCGGAGCAGTTCGGCGACTTGGCCCGGGGGCTGGAGGACGAGAGCTGGCAGCGATGGCTGACCCAGCGGGAGGAGGCGCCGTCCGCATGGCGCCATGACGAAGCCTTCAGCGGCGTCGCCTACCTGACACCCGAGGAGATGAGCCGGGTCGCGGATGTGATCCGGCGGGCGCTCGCGCCCTACCAGGACCGCGAACAGCGCCCGCTGGCCCGGCCCGACGGCGCTCTGCCGGTGGCCCTCATTACGCGGCTCTTCCCGCTGCTCCCCCACACGGGAGACGGCGCGGACCGGGACTGAGGAGGGCCGGCCGTCCCGGTGCCCCGCAGCGGGACGCCGCCACCGGCACGAGCCGGGGCGGCGGGCAGCCGAGGAAGGAGTGCGGCGGCCACCCCGACCAATGAACTGGCCGCCGCGCCTCCGACCTTACCCGTGGGTCACTTACGGGGTCATCACCTGATCGACGACCGGGGTGAGGTATGCGTCACGCCGTACCAGCGCCGCATAGCGCCCGTCGGCGGCGAGCAGCTCGTCATGGGTGCCGCGCTCGGCGATCCGGCCGGCGTCCAGCACCACGATCTGGTCGGCGTCGCGGACCGTGGACAGGCGGTGCGCGATGGTGAGGGTGGTGCGGCCCGCGGACAGCTCGTCGATGGCCTGCTGCACGGCGTGTTCGGTGCGGGTGTCCAGGGCGCTGGTCGCCTCGTCCAGGACGAGGACCGGCGGGTCGCGCAGGATGGTGCGGGCGATCGCGAGGCGCTGTTTCTCGCCGCCGGAGAAGCGGTAGCCGCGCTCGCCGACGAGGGTGTCATAGCCGTCGGGGAGGGCGGCGATGTGGTCGTGGATCTGGGCGGCCCGGGCGGCGCGTTCGATCTCCTCGTCGGTGGCGTCCGGCTTGGCGAAGCGGAGGTTGTCGGCGACCGAGGCGTGGAAGAGGTAGGTCTCCTGGGAGACCACGCCGACCGAGCGCGCGAGGGTGTCGAAGTCGAGGTCGCGGACGTCCGCGCCGTCGAGGGTGACCCGGCCCCCGGTCACGTCGTAGAGCCGTGGCACGAGATAGCTCAGGGTGCTCTTGCCGCTGCCGGTCGGGCCGACGATGGCGAGGCTGCCTCCGGCGGGGACGGTCAGTTCGATGCCGTCGAGGGTGGCGGCGGCCTCGGGGTCGTAGCGGAACGTCACGTTCTCGAAGCGGACTTCGCCCCGAGGGGCCGCGATACGGACCGGCTCGGCGGGCTCGGTGATGGCGACCGGCAGATCGAGGTACTCGAAGATGCGCTGGAAGAGCGCGAGTGAGGTCTGTATTTGTACGCCGGTGGACAGCAGCGAGACGGTGGGACGCAGCAGGCCCTGCTGGAGCGAGACGAAGGCGACCAGGGTGCCGAGGGAGAAGACCGGGCCGCCGAACTGGAGGACCAGACCGGCCGCCCAGTAGATCAGCGCGGGCATGGCGGCCATGACGATCCCGATGGTGGCCATCCGCCAGCGGCCGGCCATGTTGGCGCGGACCTCCAGGTCGACCAGTCGCTCGGATTCACCGGCGAAGGTCCGGGTGAGGGAGTCGGCGCGGCCCATCGTGCGGCCGAGCAGGATGCCGCTGACCGAAAGGGACTCGGTGACCATCGCCGACATGGCGGCCATCTGCTTCTGCCGCTGGGTGGTGATCTTCTTGCGTTCGTTGCCGACCCGGCGGCTGATGCAGACGAAGAGCGGAAGCAGCAGCAGCGAGACCACGGTCAGCCGCCAGTCGAGGGCGAGCATGGCGCAGACGGTGGCGAGGACGGAGGTCAGGTTGGAGACCAGGGAGGTGGCGGTGGAGGTGACCGTCGCCTGCATCCCGCCGATGTCGTTGGCGATCCGGGACTGGACCTCGCCGGTCCGGGTGCGGGTGAAGAACGCCAGCGGCATCCGCTGGAGCTTGGCGTAGACCGCGGTGCGCAGATCGTGCATCACCCGCTGGCCGACGGTGGTGGACAGCAGGGTCTGGAGCACACCGAACACGCTGGTGGTGACGGCGGTGACGATCATGCCGAGGGCGAGCAGGGTGAGCAGTCCGGTGCGCCGGCCGGGGATCGCCACGTCCAGGATCTCGCGGAGGAGGAAGGGGGAGGCGACCGAGACCAGCGAGGAGGCGCCGACGAGCAGGCCGACGAGGGCGAGCCGGGCGCGGTAGGGGCGGAAGAGCGCGAGGATCCGCCGCAGCTGGACCGGCTTCTCCGGGTCCTTGGGCGGTGGGGTCCACTGGGGTTCGTCGCTGCGCATGGGCTCCTTCGAGGGGGTGCGGAAGACAGGTTGGGTGCGCACGGGCGCACAAGCATCGTGGAGCTTAGCTCATTGTTACCTAAGCTCACAATGAATTAGGTCCTGCTGTCCGCTATCCTCGCCGTATGCCCTCCCCCGAGCCGACGGTCAGCACCACCAACCTCGCCGAGCAGCTGGTACGGCTGACCCGCCGGATGCACCGCGCCCAGAAGCACCATCTGGAGCACCTGGACCTCGCCTTCACCCCCGCGCAGTCCCGGCTGCTGCGGATCGTCGGCCACTACGGCGACACCCCGCCACGGATGGCCGACCTCGCCGAGCGGCTGGAGGTCGTCCCGCGCGCGGTGACCACGCTGGTGGACGCGCTGGAGGACCGTGGCGCGGTGCGCCGGGTACCCGATCCGGCCAACCGGCGGGTGATCCGGATCGAGCTGACCGACACCGGCCGTTCCACTCTGCGGGCGTTGCGCAGTGCGCGGCGGGCCGCGGCGGAGGAGATCCTGGCACCCCTCACCGCCGAGCAGCGCGAGGTGCTCGGCGGACTGCTGTCCACCCTGGTCGACGGGCCGGGTGCCCCGCATTGAGCCAGGGCCGGTCCGGTGGGCCGGTGGTGCACGCCCGTCCATCGGGCCGGCCCTGACACCCAGTCAACCGGAGGAGTGCCGCCATGCCCCTGCTGGAGCCGGACCCCCAGACCCTGCGGCCCACCGCCCCCGGCGGCCCGGCCCCTGACCGGGTGGCCGGCCCGCGGGCGGCCGGCACCCCCGAGCCGCTGCGCGGTGACCTGATCGCGCTGCTCGGCCCGGACAAGGTGCTCCACTCCCTCTCCGACCTGGTCCGCTATGCCTCCGACGCCAGCCCGTACCGCTTTGTACCGCAGGTCGTGGTGGTGGCCGAGGACCTCGACGACATCTCCGCGGTCTTCTCCTACGCGCACGGCAAGGGCCGCAAGGTCGTCTTCCGGGCCGCCGGAACCTCGCTCAACGGGCAGGCGCAGGGCGAGGACATCCTCGTCGACGTACGCCGGCACTGGACCGGCATCGAGGTGCTCGACGGCGGGGCCCGCGCCCGCATCCGGCCGGGCACCACCGTACTGCGCGCCAACACCACGCTGGCCCGGTACGGCCGGCTGCTCGGGCCCGATCCGGCCAGCGCCGTCGCCTGCACGCTGGGCGGCGTGGTCGCCAACAACGCCTCCGGGATGACCGCCGGCACCACCCGTAACTCGTACCGGACGCTGGCCTCGGTCACCCTCGTGCTGCCCTCGGGCACGATCGTCGACACCGCGGAACCGGACGCCGATACGGAGCTGGCGCACGCCGAACCGGCGCTGTGCGCGGGCCTGCTGGCACTGAAGGCGGAGATCGAGGCGGATCCGGAACTGGTGGCCAGGATCCGCGCCAAGTACGAGATCAAGAACACCAACGGCTACCGCCTGGACGCCTTCCTCGACGGCACGACACCCGTGGAGATCCTGCGCGGCCTGATCGTCGGCTCCGAGGGCACCCTCGGTTTCCTGGCCGAGACCGTCTTCGACACCCTGCCGCTGGACCGGTACACCTCCAGTGCGCTGCTGTTCTTCCCGACGCTGGGGGCCGCGGCCGCGGCCGTACCGCGGTTCAACGCGGCGGGCGCCCGGGCCGTGGAGCTGATGGACGGCAACACGCTGCGCGCCTCGGTGCGGGTGGCCGGGGTGCCCGCCGACTGGGCGGCGCTGCCCAAGGAGACCACCGCACTACTGGTGGAGTTCCGGGCGCCCGACGAGGCGGGCCAGGAGGCGTACGAACGGGCCGCGGCGCGGGTGCTGACGGAACTGGAGCTGGTCGCGCCGGTCCCGTCCGTCACCAATGCCTTCACCCGGGACGCGGCGGCGATCGGCGGCTACTGGAAGGCCCGCAAGGCGTTCGTGACGGCGGTGGGCGGCTCCCGGCCGCCCGGGACGACGCTGATCACCGAGGACTTCGCGGTGCCGCCGGCCCGGCTCGCCGAGGCCGGTACGGCCCTGCTGAAGCTCCAGTCCCGGCACGGCTTCGACGCGGCCGTGGCGGGCCACGCCGCACACGGCAATCTGCACTTCCTGCTCGCCTTCGACGCAGCGAAGCCGGCCGACGTGGCGCGCTACGAGGCGTTCATGGACGAGTTCTGCCGGCTGACCGTCGAGCGCTTCGACGGCTCCCTGAAGGCCGAGCACGCCACCGGCCGGAACATCGCGCCGTTCCTGGCGCTCGAATGGGGCCAGCGGGCAACGGAGTTGATGTGGCGGATCAAGGAGACCGTGGACCCGCACGGCATCCTGGCGCCGCGCGTCCTGCTCGACCGTGACCCGCGGGCGCATCTGCGCGGGCTGAAGACCCTCCCCCGGGTCGAGGCCCGCGCCGACCCGTGCATCGAATGCGGCTTCTGCGAACCGGCCTGCCCCAGCGGGGACCTGACCACCACACCCCGCCAGCGGATCGTGCTGCGCCGCGAGATGCTGCGCCAGCCGGTCGGCTCCCCCGTCGCCACCGCGCTGCTGGACGCCTACGGCTATGCCGCGGTGGACACCTGCGCCGGCGACTCGGTCTGCCAACTCGCCTGCCCGGTGGGGATCGACACCGGGGCGCTGATGAAGGACTTCCGGCACCTGCGGCACACGGCGCGCGAGGAGCGGATCGCCGCGCTCTCCGCCCGGCGGTTCACGGCCGTCGAGCGGGCGGCGCGGCTGGCGGTGGCCGCCGCCGACCGGATCGGCGACCGGCTGCTGCGGCCGGTGACCGGCGCCGCCCGTAAGGCCGTACGCCCCGACCTGGTGCCCGAGTGGCTGCCGCGGATGCCCGGCCCGGCGCCCCGTACGCGGCCCGTGACCCGGCGGGTGGGCGCGGCCGCGGTCTACTACCCGGCCTGTGTGAACCGGATCTTCGGGCCGCCCGCCGGGTTCCCCGGACTGTCGCTGCCCGAGGCGGTGGTGGCGGTGTCGCGGCGGGCGGGCCGGCCGGTGTGGATCCCGCCGGACGTGACCGGCACCTGCTGCGCCACGATCTGGCACTCCAAGGGGTACCGGCGCGGCACCGAGGTGATGGCCAACCGCATCGTCGAGGCGGCCTGGGGGTGGACCGCGGGCGGGCGGCTGCCCTTGGTGGTGGACGCCTCCTCGTGCACGCTGGGCCTCGCCCATGAGGTCGTGCCGTATCTGACGCCCGGTCATCGCGCGCTGCACGAGGAGCTGACCGTCATCGACTCGGTCGTCTGGGCCGCCGAGGAGCTGCTGCCCCGTCTGGAGACGGTGCGCACGGTCGGCTCGGCGGTGCTCCATCCGACCTGCGCCATGGAGCACTTGGGCGACGCGCCACAGCTGCGCCGGGTGGCCGAGGCGTGTGCGCGGGAGGTCGTGGTGCCGGACGAGGTGGGCTGCTGCGCGTTCGCCGGGGACCGCGGGATGCTGCACCGGGAGCTGACCGAGTCGGCCACCGCGAAGGAGGCGGCCGAGGTGACCGCCCGGCACTTCGATGCGCATCTGTCGGCGAACCGGATGTGCGAGGCCGGGATGGACCATGCGACGGCGGGGCGAGGCTATCACTCGGTCCTTCAGGCGCTGGAGCTGGCCACCCGGCCCTCTTGAGCGCGTTGCCGGGCGGCGGGCGGCCCGCATCCGCCGGGAGCGGCAGGTCCGCCCGGCGGATGCGGAGTGCGGGTCAGCGCGCGCGGTGCAGCGCCACCGCTCCCTTGGCGGGGACCGTGAGCTGGGCCTTGCCGTCGTCGCCCACGGTGACCGTGTGACCGTCGCACGCGGACGGCGCGGCGGCCACGACATTGCAGTAGGTGCCGGCGGGCAGCGAGGTGGCGAAGGTCTGCTTCAGCTCCCCGTCACCGTTGTTGAGGGCGACGAACCCCTTGCCGCCCCGGCCGAAGGCGATCGCGCTGCCGCCGTTGTCCCACCAGTCGGTCAGCTCCGCCGAGCCCACCGCGTTGCGGAAGCCGACCATCCCGGTGATCGCCTGCTTGGCGTGCTGACGGGTCCAGCCGTCGCCGCCGCTGGGCGGTCCGGCGTCCTTGTCGGACCACTCGTAGCCGGAGTAGACATTCGGCGACCCGTAGGGCGAAGCGAGCATGAAGACATTGGCGAGCGTGTAGGACGCGCCGTCCTTGTAGGTGAGCGTCGAACCGTTGCGCTCGGTGTCCCAGTTGTCGACGAAGGTACGGGCCCGGTCGCTGCCGAGCTTGCCGTCCGCGATGGACTTGAGCTGGGCGAGGTTGCCGCCCTGGAAGGCGCTCTTGAGATGGCTGCCGTAACGGAATTCATCGACGTCGCCGTTGCCGGTGTACTCCTCGGGCTGCACCGCCTCACCGGCGCCGTGGATGACCTCCTGCACCCAGTAACCGGGGTCGCGCATCTTGCCCTTGATGGCGGCGAGATCGGCGGCGGAGATGTGCTTGGCGGCGTCCACCCGGAAGCCGTCCACGCCCAGTGACCGCAGGTCGTCGAGGTACTTGGCGATGGTGGTACGGACCTGGTCACGGCCGGTGTCGAGGTCGGCGAGGCCCACCAGTTCGCAGGTCTGGACGTCATTGCGGTCGCCGTAGTCCGAGATGCTCTTGCGGCAGCCGTGGAAGTCCTGGTCCTGGTAGGTGCCGGGGTAGTCGTACTTGGTGTACCGGGTGCCGCCGGTGCCCGTACCTGCGCCGGCCGCCATGTGGTTGATGACGGCGTCGGCGATGACCTTGACGCCCGCGCCGTGGCAGGCGCTGACCATCGAGGCGAACGCGGCCCGGTCGCCCAGCCGTCCGGCAATCTTGTAGCTGACGGGCTGGTAGGACGTCCACCACTGGTCGCCCTGGATGTGCTCGGAGGCGGGTGAGACCTCGACATAGCCGTAGCCGGCCGGGCCGAGCTGGCCGGTGCAGGCCCTGGCGACGTCCGCGTACTTCCACTCGAACAGCGTGGCGGTGACGGTCTTTTCGCCGGGCGGGGCGGCCTGGGAGGCCCACGGCGCGAAGGTGGCGAGGCCGGCCGCGGCCAGCACACCGGCCAGCGCCCCGCCCACCAGACGGGAACGTTGCTGCATCTTGCGGCTCCTTGGTCATGGGGCGCGGCAGCGCGCACCGCGCCCACGAGAGCAGCCACGCGCCGGCCGCCATGGGGGGATGTCCGTACCGGAGCCTGCCGTTTGCCTTGTGGACACGTCAAGGCTTTCTGCAAGGCTTTTCAGTGCCTTGCGAAAGGTGCTGACGGCGGTGCGTCCGGCCTTGCCGTGATGGATCCGCTCTTGCGGCAAAGAGTCCAAGTGTGCCGTAACAAGAGTCCAATCGGCCCTCTTGTGCCTCAGGCCAACGGCCGACAGGGTCCTGACCGAGGTTCACGTATGCCCCGGCACCCCACCGCTCCTGGAGGACCGATGAACGAGGCACCATCGCAGAACCACAACCCCAACGAGCCCGGTCCGAGCCGCCGTTCGGTCCTGTGGACCGCCGGTGCGGCGGGCGCCGGACTGGGGCTCGGCGGCCTCTCGGCCGGACCGGCCGCGGCGGCCGCACCCGGCGCGGCGGCCACCGCCGCGGCCCCCCGCGCCACCGGCAGGACGATGATCGGAGTGCCCTTCGAGCGGCGCGGCACCGTACGCGTCGGCATCATCGGCCTCGGCAACCGGGGCGGCAGCATGATCGATCTGTTCCTCGCGGTGCCGGGCGTCCGCGTCGTCGCCCTGTGCGACCCGGTGAAGGAGAAGACCGCCAAGGCCGCCAAGAAGGTCACCGACGCGGGGCAGCCGGCGCCTGCCGTCTACACCAAGGGCGACCATGACTTCGAGAACCTCTGCAAGCGGGGCGACATCGACTTCGTCTACGCGGCCACGCCCTGGGACTGGCACTTCGACATGGCGAAGACCGCGATGCTCAACGGCAAACACGTGGGCGTGGAATGCCCCCTGGCGCTGCGGCTGGACCAGCTGTGGGAGCTGGTCGACCTCTCCGAGCGCACCCGCAGACACTGTATGCAGCTGGAGAACTGCTGCTACGGCAAGAACGAGATGCGGGTGCTGCGGATGGCCCATGCGGGCCTGTTCGGCGATCTGCTGCACGGCGCCGGCGCGTACAACCACGATCTGCGCGGCCTGATGTTCGACCCCAAGTACTACGAGGGACCCTGGCGCCGGCTGTGGCACACCCGGCTGCGCGGCGACCTCTACCCCAACCACGGGTTCGGTCCGGTCGCCAACTACATGGACATCAACCGCGGCGACCGCGCCGTACGGATCTCCAGCTTCGGCACCCCCGCCCTCGGTCTCGCCGCCTACCGCAAGGAGCACATGCCGGCGAACGACCCCAGCTGGAAGGAGTCGTACATCGAGAGCGACCGGACGATCAGCCTCGTCCAGACGGCCAAGGGGCGGGTGATCCGGCTGGAGCACGATGTCTCCACCCCGCACCCGTACAGCCGGATCAACAGCCTCGGCGGCACCAAGGGCGTCTTCGAGGACTATCCGGAGCGGATCTATATCGAGCCGGACCAGAGCAACGACGAGTGGGGCGACTTCAGCAAGTACGCGGAGTGGGACCACTGGCTGTGGAAGGAGCACGCCAACCCGCCCGGCGGGCACGGCGGCATGGACTACATGCTGGTCTTCCGGCTCATGCAGTGCATGCGGCTGGGCCTGGTACCGGACTTCGACGTCTATGACGCGGCGACCTGGACCGCGCCGGTGCCGTTGAGCGATCTGTCGATCAAGGCGAAGGGCGCGCCGCAGGAGATCCCCGACTTCACCCGCGGGCTGTGGAAGAAGGCGCGGCCGGGGATGGATTCGCAGAAGCCGGAGGAGTAGGAGGAAGCGCTCCGGGGCCCGGCGGGCGGTGGTGACGCGCCGGCCGGGCCCGGTGCCTCAGGTGTCGCGGGGCCGGCCCGGTGCCTCAGGCGTCGCGGGGCGGGGCGGAGGCGGTGCCCGGTTCGGCCACGGCCTCCTTCGGCGGGTCCGGCACCGGTTCGGCCCGCCGGTGCAGCCGGTCCTGCTCCGCCGGTCCGTCGGCCGGGGCGGCGGCTGGATGTTCGCCGTTCAGGACCTTCTTCGCCGTCACCCGGTCCAGCGCGCCCTCCCAACGGGACACCGCGAAGACCGCGACACAGTTGCCGAGCAGATTGGTCGCCACCCGCATCGAGTCCATGATCCGGTCCACCCCGAGCAGCAGGGCGACCGCGGCGGCCGGGATGACGCCCAGCGCGGAGGCCGTCGCGGACAGCGCGAGGAACGCCGAACCCGGTACGCCCGCCATGCCCTTGCTGGTCAGCATCAGGACCAGCACCACGGTGATCTGCTGACCGAGCGTCAGGTCGACACCGATGGCCTGCGCGATGAAGAGCGTGCCGATGGAGAGGTAGATCGAGGCGCCGTCGAGGTTGAAGGAGTAGCCGGTCGGCAGCACCAGGCCCACCGCGTCGTCCCGGCAACCCGCGGCCCGCAGCTTCTGCATCATCCGCGGCATCACGGTCTCGCTGGAGCCGGTGCCGAGCGCCAGCAGCAGCTCCTCACGGGTGTAGCGGACGAACTTCCACAGGCTCAGCCCGGTGACGGCCTTGAGGGCCCCCGCGAGCAGGACCAGGAAGGCCAGCGCAACGCCGTAACAAACCGCGATCAGCTTGCCGTACGTCGACATCGCGCCCAGGCCGTACTCCCCCACCAGGTGGGCGGTGGCACCGAGGACCGCGAGCGGGGCGAGCCTCATGATGAAACCGACGACGGTGAACACCACGTCCTGGGCCTGCTCAATCAGCGGCAGGAGCTGCGGCACCTTCTTCTGCCCGAGGTGCAGCAGCGCGGCGCCCACCAGGCAGGCCAGCACCAGGACCTGGAGCAGCGAGTTCTCGGCGAACGCGCCGACCGCGCTGTGCGGCAGCGACTCCAGGACGAACTGGGCCGCGGAGGGCAGCTGTCCGCCGCCCGTCTTGGCGTCCACGGCGCCCTTGTCCAGGGTCGCGGGGTCGATATGCATTCCGGCGCCGGGGGTGAAGACATTGGCGGCCAGCAGGCCGACGACGAGCGCGATGCTGGTCGCCACCTCGAACCAGATCAGGGCCTTGACCCCGATCCGGCCAAAGGCCCTGAGGTCGCCCGCCTTGGTGATGCCGGCGACGACCACACAGAAGACCAGGGGCGCGATCATCGCCTTGATCAGGCGGACGAAGCCGTCTCCGAGCGGCTGGAGCGACGAACCCGCCGCCGGCCACAGGCGTCCGACGACAACGCCGAGCGCCAGGGCGATGAGGACCTGGGTGAACAGGCTGGTGCGCAAGTGACGGCCTGCGCGGCGGGCGAGAGTTCCGGTGGCGTGCGGCACGGGCACTCCTCCATGGACGGATTCTGGGATGCGGAAGTGGACTTCCACGGTCCGTCACTATGGCCGCTTGGTGTTCACCACGAAAGAGGGCGGGACAACTTCCCCGGATTCTTGGAGCTTGGTCCAACGCGGATCGCGCACCCCGGAGGGCTTTGGGCGGCGATGACCGCACTCGTCACGTTCGTCCGCGGCGCCGCCGCCGCGCTCAGCCCGCTCAGGCCGCGAGGTGCGCCTTGTCCCCCATGACGACGACGGGGTGCCGCGCCGGATCGAGGGCGCGCAGCAAGGCCCGCATCCCGGCCTTCGGGACGCTGACGCAGGCAGAGGTGCCGCTTCCGTGGTCCAGATGCAGCCAGACTCCGCCGCCCTTGGACTGCCCCTCCGGCCGGGCCGGGTCCAGCGGGGAGGTCCCCTTGACGCGGTTGTAGTTGATCGCGACGACATAGTCGAAGTCGTGACGGGTGTTCTTGGACCAGTACGACGGCGGGGTGAACGCCGAGGAGTGGGTGTAGGGCAGCTTGGCGCCGGGGTCCGGGAGCACACCGCCCCCATCGGTCAGCGGGAACACGCCCACGGGGCTGCGCTTGTCCCCCTCGTGATGATTCACCGTCCAGCCACGCCGGCCGTTGTGCGCGTCCCAACTCCCCTTGCGGTCCCAGCCGTTGGTGCCCTTGTCGTAGAGGACGACGGTGGCGTCGGCGGAGTTCACGCCCGCGCCGTAGACCGCCACCACCTGCCGGGAAGCGGCCGGTATCCGTGACCGCAGGGCCGTGCCGACCTCGGGGATGTGCTTGAGGTGTGTGGTGGACGCCCCACCGCGGGCCGGGCCGCCGGGGCGCTCCCCCTTCGCCGCACCGTCATCCTTGCCGCCGCCACCCACACCGCCGCCGCAGCCCGCCAGAAGAACCAGCCCCGCCGCGACCACCGCCGCCATCCGCATCGCCCTGCCCGCTGTCCGCATGGCCCCCATGCTCGCACCCCGCGGACCACTGATCACCGCACGATTGTCCGAATCACATGGCCACAGCGGAAAAACCGTTTGAAATCCGCCCAGTCCGCGGGCCAACCTTCCAGAACCTCCACCGACGACGAGCATGCGCGGAGGGGCATTTCGCCTGCCGGGACGGCCTGCTGCCGCCCCCTCACCACGACTCCGGCTGGAACACCATGCACCTTCGTGACCTTCCGCACCCCGACCCGGGCGTCCCGGACGTCCGTACGGGCGGCGCCTTCCTCCGGTGGCTCTGCCGACAGCAGCTCGGCGGCCAGCTCAAGGCCCTGGCCTGGGGGCTGGTGAACATCGGTGCCATCGCCGCCTCGCCGCTGCCGGTGGGCCTCGCCGTGCAGGCCGTGGTGGACCGCGACGGCGGGCGGCTCCTCCTGGCCGGCGGCCTGATCCTGGCCCTGGGCGCGCTGGTCGCGGCCGGCGACACCATGCTCCACCGCGCGGCCGTCACCAACTGGATCACCGCCGTCGCCCGGATGCAGCAACTGCTCGCCCGCAAGACCACCGAACTGGGCTCGGTCATGACCCGCCGGGTGGCGGCCGGCGAGATCGTCACCGTCAGCACCGGCGACCTGGAGAAGATCGGCTGGTTCGTCGAAGCCCTCTCCCGGTTCGCCGCGGCGGCCCTGATCACCCTCGGCGTCTCGGTCGCCCTGGCCTTCTACCAGCCGGAACTGGGCATCCTGGTGGCCGTCGCGGTACCCGTACTCGCGCTGGCCGTCCTGCCGCTGCTGCCGCCCGCCACCCGGCGCGCCGACGCCCAGCGCGAGAAGGCCGGCCAGGCCACCGAGCTGGCCTCCGACACCGTCGCCGGGCTGCGCGTCCTGCGCGGCATCGGCGGCGAGGAACTCTTCCTCGGCCGCTACCGCCGCGCCTCCCAAGAGGTTCGCAAGGCTGCCGTCCGCAGCGCCCGGATGTGGGCCCTGATCTCGGCCGTCCAAGTACTGCTGCCGGGCCTGCTGCTCATCGCGGTGGTCTGGTACGGCGCCCGGCTCGCCCTCGACGGCACCATCGCCGTCGGCGATCTCGTCACCCTCTACAGCGCGGTCACCTTCCTGCTCTTCCCGCTGCGGCGCTTCGAAGAGATCGCCCAGGCCTACTCCTTCGCCAAACCCTCCGCGAAGCGCACGGCCCGCGTCCTGGCCCAGCACCGGCCGGCCGGCGGCCCGGCCACGGACCAGGGCACGACGCCCACCGGCGCACTGCACGACCCGGTCACCGGCCTGACTGCCCCGGCCGGCCGGCTGACCGCGGTGGTCTGCGGCGACCCCGACGCCGCGGGCCGGCTCGCCGAACGCCTCGGCGGACACCCGCCGCAGGACGGCGAGGACGGCGCGGACCGAGCAGACGGAGCCGGTCTGTCCGTCGTCCTGGGCGGCACCCCGCTCGACGATCTGCCACGGGACACCGCCCGCAGGGCCGTACTCGTCCAGGACAAGGACCCGATGCTGCTCTCCGGCACCCTCGGCGAGCTGCTCGACGTCCCGGCCTCCGGGCGGGTGGGTGCGACGGACGCACTGGCCGCGGCCCAGTGCGGCGATGTGCTGACTGCGCTGGCACAGTCCTCGGCCGACGATTCGGGCGACCCGATGCACACGTACATCACCGAGCGCGGACGGTCGCTGTCCGGCGGGCAGCGACAGCGGCTGGCCCTGGCCCGCTCGCTGGTCACCGACCCGGAGGTGCTGGTCCTCGACGAGCCGACCAGCGCCGTCGACGCCCACACCGAGGCCCGGATCGCCGACGGTCTGCGGACGATCAGGACCGGCCGGACAACGGTCGTGTTCACCTCCAGCCCGCTCCTCCTGGACCGGGCCGATCAGGTGGTGTTCCTCCAGGAGGGCAAGGCCGTCGCCACGGCCGGCCACCGCGAACTGCTGCACAGCCACCCCGCCTACCGCGCCGTCGTCACCCGCGAAACGGACCCCGAGCCGGCGCTGTCGACCGGCCAGACCGAGGAGACCGCATGATCGGCCTGGCGCCCCCGGAACACGATCCGGACGCCCCGCAGACCCTCACGACCCTCCCCGTCGGCTCACCGGCCACCGTCCGCGGCTACGTCCGCGGCCTGATCCGCCGTCACCGCGGGGCGTTCACGGTGCTGATCGCCGTCAACGCGGCCGCGGTGATCGCCTCCATGGCCGGCCCGTATCTGCTCGGCGGCATCGTCGAAGAGCTGTCCGCGGGCGCCCGCGACCTCCCACTGGGGCGCACGGTCGCGGTGTTCGCCGTCGCGCTGGCCGCCCAGACGGTGTTCGTCCGTACGGTCCGGCTGCGCGGGGCGATGCTCGGCGAGCGGATGCTGGCGGATCTGCGGGAGGACTTCCTCGTACGGTCGGTGGCGCTGCCGCCGGGCGTACTGGAGCGGGCCGGCACCGGCGATCTGCTGTCGCGGATCACCACGGACATCGACCGGCTCTCCAGCGCGATGCGCGAGGCCGTACCGCAGCTGGCCATCGGCGTGGTGTGGGTGGTGCTGCTGCTCGGCGGGCTGACCGTGACCGCGCCGCCGCTGGCCCTGTCCGTGCTGGTCGCGCTGCCGCTGCTGATCGTCGGCTGCCGCTGGTACTTCAAGCGGGCGCCGGGCGCCTATCGTTCGGAGGCCGCCGGATACGCCGCGGTGTCCGCCGTGCTCACCGAGTCCGTGGACGCGGGGCGTACGGTCGAGGCCCACCGGCTGGGTGCCCGCCGGATCGCGCTGTCGGAGCGCCGCATCCGGGAGTGGACCCAGTGGGAGCGCTACACACTCTTTCTGCGCTCGGTGCTCTTCCCCGTCATCGATATGGCGCATGTGCTGCTTCTGGCCTCGGTGTTGCTGCTCGGCGGCGCCTTCGTCCTGGAGGGCTGGATCAGTCCCGGGCAGCTGACGACGGGGGCGCTGCTGGCGCAGATGATCATCGACCCGGTGGGCATCATCGTGCGCTGGTACGACGAGCTACAGGAGGCCCAGGTGTCCATCGCGCGACTCGTCGGCGTCCGGGAGATCGCCCCGGAGGCCACCGAGGCGGACCGGCACCCGGACGGCCGGGACGTCCACGCCGACCGGGTGAGCTTCGGCTACCGCGCGGACGTCGATGTGCTGCGCGAGGTCTCGCTGCGGGTGCGCCCGGGGAGCCGGCTGGCGCTGGTCGGACCGTCCGGCGCCGGCAAATCGACGCTGGGCCGGCTGCTGGCCGGCATCTACGGGCCCCGCGTCGGCAGCGTCACCCTGGGCGGCGCCGAGCTCTCCAGGATGCCGGCCGAGCGGCTCCGCGAGCAGGTGGCCCTGGTCAACCAGGAACACCATGTCTTCGTCGGCTCGCTCCGCGACAACCTCCTGCTGGCGCGCACCGGAGCGGCCGATGCCGAACTGTGGGCCGCGCTCGGCGCGGTGGACGCCGACGACTGGGCGCGGGCCCTGGACAAGGGGCTGGACACCGAGGTCGGCTCGGGCGGACACGCCCTGACCCCCGCCCAGGCCCAACAGATCGCGCTGGCCCGGTTGGTACTGGCCGATCCGCACACCCTCGTACTGGACGAGGCGACCTCCCTGCTCGACCCGAGGGCGGCCCGCCACCTGGAGCGCTCGCTGGGAAGAGTGCTGGACGGCCGCACTGTAGTGGCCATCGCGCACCGGCTGCATACCGCACATGACGCCGATGTGATCGCGGTCGTCGAGGACGGCCGGATCAGCGAACTGGGCAGCCACGACGAACTGGTCGCCGCCGGCGGTGCGTACGCGGCGCTCTGGCGGTCCTGGCACGGCTGATGTGGGGGCCCGGCCCTGAATTGGCGCCACAGCAGCCGGTACGGCACGGCGGCGCGGACCTCATGAAGTCCGCGCCGCCGTTTCGATGTGCGGAACGAGTCAGCCCGCGGAACCGCCGCGCATGGCCTTGCGCAGGTCCCTCGTCTGCTGCGCCAGCGTCTTCAGGTCGATCTTCTTGAGGGAACGCGTGGACGCCTCACCCACACCGAGCACGTCACCGACCGAGGTGCTGTCGGCCCAGACGCACAGGGGGACGTAGTCGCCGCCGCCCTCGGCGACCCCACAACGCAGCACGGCTCCCTTCGCGTCGGGGTCCTGGAGGTCGAAGTCCTTCGGCGCGACAGCCATCGAGTTCGGGCCGAAGGCCGCCGTCACCCGCTGCGCCGGGTCGGACACCGCACCGGCACCGGTGTGCACGCCCAGGGTGACCGAGGGCCGGTTCTGCGGGCGGTAGACCGCATCGGTCTGGATCAGGCCCTTCAACTCCGGGTACAGCGCGGGCTTCCGCTTCTCCGGCGGGTACATCTGCGCGGTGGCCTTCGCGTCATAACGAAGTTCCGCCGGGCCCGACTTCACCACCTTGGGGGTGGTCAGCTTCACTCCCTTGGGGTTGCTCTCCCCCTGGCCCTGGTCCTCGCCCTGGCCCTCGCCCTGATTCTGTTCCCGCTCCTGGCTCTGTTCCCCTCCCTGGCTCTGCCGCTGCCCCTTTCGCGCCTCTGTGTCGTCTCCACCACCAAGCTGCGACCAGGCCAGATAGCCACCCCCGGCGAGCAGCACGACGGCAACCAGGACGACGGTGAGGATCAGTCCGGTGCGGCGCCGGGGAGGCGGCGGAGGCGGCGGCGCGAAGCCCGGGCCGCCACCCTGGCCCGGCAGTCCGGTCGGCGGTGTCGTGCCGTTCTGCGGCGCAACCGGTGCACCGGGGTAGGACGGCAGCGGGGCGCCAAATCCGGATGGTGGTGTCTGCGGCGGCTGGTGGGTCACAGTTGTCGATTCCCTCGTTGTCGGGTGGTCGGTTGGCCGGTTGGTCGTTGGTCGGTTGGTCGTTGGTCGGTTGCAGGAGCCCGGACATCCTTCCGTATCGCTCGAAGTCGCCGACGTCAGGGGGCCGGTGCGGGACGCCGTGGGCGGCCACCCACCCGGCCGGTGGCGGACGCTCGTCCAACCGGCATCACGTACTCGTGAGGATCACGAGTCGCTGGGTCGCCCGGGTCATCGCGACATATCGGTCGACCGCTCCTTCGACGCCCTGGCCGAACTCCTCCGGGTCGACGAGGACGACCAGGTCGAACTCCAGCCCCTTCGTCAGCTCCGGGGGCAGCGACCGGACGCGGGCGGTCGGCCGGAAGGCGGGATCGCCGATGACGCAGGCGATCCCCTCGCTCTGTGCGGCGAGCCAGGTGTCGAGGACCGAGTCCAGGTCCGAGGTGGATCCGTGGACGACGGGGATGCCGCTGCTCCGGATGGAGGCCGGCACATTGGCGTCCGGGAGCACGGCCCGGATGACCGGCTCGGCCTCCGTCATGACTTCTTCCGGCGTCCGGTAGTTGATGCTCAGGGAAGCCAGGCCGACCCGGTCGAGACCGACCCGCTCCAGCCGTTCCTGCCACGACTCCGTGAAGCCGTGCCTGGCCTGAGCACGGTCCCCGACGATGGTGAAGCTCCGGGACGGGCAGCGGAGCAGCAGCATCTGCCACTCCGCGTCGGTCAGTTCCTGCGCCTCGTCCACGACGATATGCGCGAACGGGCCTGCGAGCAGGTCCGGTTCGACGCTGGGCAGGGCGGACTCATCGACCAGAGTGTCCCGCAGGTCCTGTCCGCGCAGCATCGTCACCGCACCCTCACCGTCGTCATCGGCCGCGAGCACGTTGTCGATGACGTCCGCCATCCGCTCACGTTCGGCCGCGACCGCGGCCCGGTGCCGGCGCTGTCGCAGTGCCGTCTCCCGGTCGCCGAGCCGCTGCCGTGCCGCGTCCAGGAGCGGCAGGTCGGACACCGTCCAGGCGTGCGGCGCGTCCTTGCGCTGCAACTTGCGTACCTCGTCCGGACTGAGCCACGGAGCGCACATCCGCAGATAGGCCGGCACCGACCACAGGTCTCCGACGAGATCGGCCGCTTCCAGCAGCGGCCAGGCGCGGTGGAGGGTGGTCACCAGTTCCTCGTCGCGCAGCAGCGACCTGCGGAAGACGTCCGGCGAGACCTCACCGCCGTACTTGTCCCGCAGGATCGTGAGCAGTTCCTCCCAGATCTGCTCGCGCGCCTCGTTGTGCGGCGTGCCTGGTTCCGGTGCGTCGAATGCCTCGGCCCAGTCGTCGGCGCTCAGCCAGATATCGGCCCAGTCGGTCGTGACCGTCATGCCCTCGGCGGGCGGCTCTTCGTAGAGCCTGACGGCCGCCTCGATCGCCTGCACCAGCTTCGCCGACGACTTCAGGCGCAGCACGTCCGGATCGGTCTCGATCGCTGCGGTGGCCCCCTCGGCGACCAGGTCCCGCAGGGTGCAGGTCTGCACGCCCTCCTCGCCAAGGCTGGGCAGGACGTCGGCGACATAGGCCAGGTAGGGCCGGTGCGGACCGACGAACAGCACGCCGCCCCGGCGGTGACCGAGGCGGGGGTCGGAGTAGAGGAGGTAGGCGGAACGGTGCAGCGCGACGACGGTCTTCCCCGTACCCGGACCGCCGTCGACGACCAGAGCGCCGCGGGATCCCGCACGGATGATGGCGTCCTGATCGGCCTGGAGGGTGCCGAGCACATCGCGCATCCGTGCCGACCTGTTGCCGCCCAGGCTCGCGATGAAGGCGGACTGATCGTCGAGCGCGGCATGCCCGGCAAACCCGTCCGAGGTGAACACCTCGTCCCAGTAGTCGCTGATCCGGCCGCGGGTCCACCGATACCTGCGGCGGCTGGCCAGCCCCATCGGGTTGGCGTGGGTGGCACCGAAGAACGGCTCGGCCGCGGGAGACCGCCAGTCGAGCAGCAGCCGGCGCCCCGCACTGTCCGTCAGGCCAAGCCGTCCGACGTACACCGGCTCGGGGTCGTCCGCGCTCACCATGTGCCCGAGACACAGATCCAGTCCGAAGCGGCGCAGTGCACGCAGCCGCGCGGTCAGCCGGTGGATCTCCGCGTCCCGGTCCATCGCCTGCCGGCCGACGCCGCCGGGCGCCCGGCGCTCGGCCTCGAGACGGTCGGACAGTTCGGCGATCGTCTGGTCAAGGCTCTCCGCGAGGGCCGCGAAGTGCTGCTCGTCCCCGGCGATCAGCGCCGGGTCGGCCTTGGGGGAAAGGCGGTCGGGAAGGTCAAACACGGTGGTGGTCAGCGGGTTCACGGTGTTGGCTCCGATCTGGGGGGCGTGGGGGCGTGGGGCGGGGTGAGGGTTGTGGAACGGCGGGGTGGGGCTGGTGGCCGTGAGGGGGGCGAGGGGAGTGACGGGCAGGGCGGGCGCGACGGCATGGCGGGCGGGACGGGCGCGACTCGCGACGGGCGGCGCTCCGCCGGGTATGGGCCCGTGTTCGTTGTTGGTCCAGGCCGTGGCGTTGTTGCTTGAGCCCGCTGTGGTTGTCGGTTCAGGTCGCCTGGGTCTGTTGCCAGGGTCTGTTGCCAGGGTCTGTTGCCAGGGTTTGGGGCTGATGGTGGTGCTGTTCCGGGTCCGGCTGAACGATCCGACCGGGTTACACGGACATCACATCGCCGGCTTCTCTCGGGTGACCGCGTCGTGCAGCAGCTTCGCGGCCACCGCCGCCCCGTCGGTGCGGATCGTGCCGGCCACGGCCTTCGCTCGTACGTGGGTCTCGGGGGTCAGGGTCGTCCTGAGCGCGGCGGACAGGGAGTTGAGAGTCGGTGTCGGACCGTCGTGTGCCGTGCCGATGCCCAACTCGGCCACCCTGCGGGCCCAGTACGGCTGGTCCGCCGCCTGGGGCACCACTACCTGAGGCGCGCCGGCCAGGGCAGCCGTCATCGTGGTGCCCGCGCCGCCGTGGTGCACTACGGCGGCCACCCGGCGGAAGAGTGCCTGCTGGTTGACCTCGCCGACGACGAAGCAGTCGTCCCGGCCGTCGATCAGGTCCAGGCCGGCCCAGCCGCGCCTGACGAGTACGCGGCGGCCCTGCGCCCGGACCGCCTCGATGGCCACCCGGGCGATGTCCGTGGAGGCGTGCAGGGGCATGCTGCCGAAGCCCACGTACACCGGTGGTTCACCGGCGCCCAGGAACGCCTCCAGACCGTCCGGGAGGGGACGTCCGTCGGGCCGGATCCACGCACCGGTCTGCACAACATCGAGGTCCGCCGGCTCCTGCCACGGGTCCAGAACCGAGTCCGTCGCCAACCACGGCCGGTCGCCGACGACATAGGCGCGGACGTTGTCCACCGGGGGCAGACCGATGGACGCCCGGTTGATGTTGAGCGCCGCACCGAACAGCACATTGATGCTCTCCGCGTCCATGTCCCACAGCACCCGGTTGTCGGTCACCCCCGGCGGGAACGGCCGGCCCGGATACGCCAGCGGCGGGTGGTGCGGCGACGGCAGACCGAGCTGCTGGAAGGTCACGGACACGGAGCGGATGCCCAGCTTCTCGGCCACCGACAGCGCCCCGGCCACGGCCGGCAGCATGCCGGTCGCCACCAGCACATCGCATCCCTCGGCCGCCGCGGTGACCGCACCGAGCTGCTCGGCGATCAACTCGGCCGCGTAACGGGGCAGGGCCGACGGCGGCGGCGCCGCAGCCGTCAGCTCACGCGCCGACGGCCCAACAGGCACCAGCGGCACGCCGACCCCGGCCAGCAGGTCCCCGAACTCCTCATCCGGCGGCGCACACACCCGCACCTCCGCACCGAGCGCCCGCAACTGCACCGCGAGCCCCACCAGCGGTTCAACGTCCCCGCGCGACCCATACGTGGACAACACCACACGCATTTCGTCTCCCCCATTTTCCTGCATTCCGGCTCAGGCCGGTGATTCTGCGGCACAACGGGGGCCTTGCCGCAAGCCCCCCAGTGCGCTATATCTTGAGAGTGGAAAGGAGCGGGGGATCTCCTTTCCTTTTCTTTTTCCTCCGCCGCACTCTCTTGCGGTAGGTCAGTACGTCGGCAGGCCGGCTTCATACTCCAGCTGTAGCTCGCGATCAGGCTCGCTTGAGGCCGGTGCGCGGTGCTGCTCTACGCTGCTCTTCATGATCGCCCAGTTGCAGTGTGTGGTGTTGGACTGTGCCGATGTCGATGAGCTGTCCCGGTTCTACCAGTCGCTTCTCGGCGGCGTGGTGAACCAGCCGGATCCGCGCTGGTCGCTCGACGACAATTGGGCGACACTCCACACCGACGGTGGGCTCGTGCTGGCCTTCCAGCGGGCGGAAGACCATCAGCCACCACGGTGGCCGGATCCTGTTAGGCCCCAGCAATTCCACCTCGACCTGGGGGTCAAGGACCTGGAACAAGCTCAGAAAGACGTCCTCAATCTGGGCGCCACACTGCTCGATGAGGGCAACGGAAAGCGGAGTTGGCGCATCTTCGCGGATCCCGCAGGACACCCATTCTGTCTCGTCCGGGACTGACGAAACCGGCCTGAGTAACGATCGAACGGTTCCTGGACACCAGGCACCGGGCCGGCTGGGTGACCGGTAACGAGGTCTGCGGCGGGGCGCAGGAACAAGCACCGTGAAGCACCCTGAAGCCCCATGTAGCCCGACTAACAAGACTTGAGCAGGGTCAGCGAACGCGTGGTCAGAACCAGTGCAGGCAGTGCGGGGAGCGGTCGGCGCGGAAGAGGGCGTCGGCGAGGGTGGCCGCGCCCGGCCGGTGGGCCCGGACGTGTCCGGCACGTATGAGCGTGCTCGGGGCGGTGCCGCCTAGGTAGACCGAGCCGAGGTCGCTCACGTCCATGGACAGGTCGGGCTCCCGGTCCGTCGGAACGCAGTCGGCCTTGCTGTCCCGGACGGTCAGCAGGTAGCGGCCGTGCTCGCCGAGGAACGGATCGTCGACGTCGAGGACGAGTTCGCCATCCATGAACCAGCCGCGACACCACCGCATTGGTGACCCGCCGTGCCCTGCCGTGACCTGCGTACACCGGAGAAGGGGCGCCGGCTCGGAGGCATCTACTGCTTGGCAGACGGCAACGTAGCGGGCCGAGCGCGAGAGGTCAGATATAGCCGAGTCAGATATAGCCGAGCGCGCCCAGACCGCTGAGGCCGCCGAGCACCATGAACAGCGGCATCAGCACCTTCAGCTCCACCCAGCTGCCGGCCTTGAAGCGCATGCCCTTGGGCGGGCCGACGGGGTACCAGCGCTTGCGGCCTATCGGGATGGGCCACAGGACGGGGCAGCCGGAAACGGTCAGGGCGTCGCCGATGTCATGGACCAGCGCGCCGAGGACGACCGGCAGGCCCAGCCAGAGGTACTGCTGCCCCGGCTCGGTGAACAGCCAGCTCGCGCCATTGCCCGGCTGGTCGAGAATGCCGGCCAGGATCCACGCCGAGGCCGCGCCCAGCAGCCACACCAGTACGTCGCTGGAGACCCGTGCCGCCCGCCACAGCAACCCCTCGATGGCGAGCACCATATGGACGAAGAGGATGCCGAGTACCGCCCAGCGCCCGCCCTGCATCGCCAGCAGCGACATCCCGCCGCCGACCAGCACGGCCCACACCCAGGTGTGGGTGAGAGTGCGGTGGCCTCCGTTGCGGTTCGAGTCGCCACGCATCTTTGTCGCCTTGTAGACCGCGTGCGAGATGGCGTCGACCACCTCGCACAACATCCGCGACAGCGGCCCGAACGCCCGGGAAATGGTCGCGGACTTGTGGTCGAGGTCCGGGGCAAGCGCCGCTCCGGCACAGATCAGAGCCCCACAGACGAGCACCGGCCAGGGCATCGGATGTCCAGCGGCAGCCGCCGCCGCACCCACCCCCAGCCAGGCCGCGGCCCCGGACAGCGAGTGCGCCGGTCCCATCATGGTTCTTCCCACCCCTTGTTTCTCTTGCGCATGTCCACCTGCGCGGCACTTCGCTCCCGCACCGCTGAGCCGCGCCACTGACGCCCGGTCGGCGACTCAGCGTAGCGCCAGATGATCTCCGCCCGAGGAGCGGGTAAACCTATTCCTTCCCACCCGGCCGGGCCAGCCCGCTGTGGCTGGGCGGAGGCATGGGGTGCCCGAGGAGCGCTGGTTGTCTATGACGCAGCCCTGATGCAGTCCTGACGCAACGTCAGCTTCTCTGCGGGGGGACGGCTACAGCGCGTTGCTGGGGCGAGGGCGAAGGGACAAGGAAGGCGGAAACGGCGGCCAAAGGGGCGAGCAGGGGTGGAGCGACGGGGACGAGCAGACGTGGGCGGATGAAACCAGAAGGGCGAGCAAAGGCCGCAGGACGAAGAGGGCGCGCGTGCACGGGGGAGGGCGAGGGGCGGCGGGGGTGAGGTGAGCGAGGTGAGGGAACTGGGGGGTGGGGGAACTGGGGGGTGGGGGAACTGGGGGGTGGGGGGGCGGGCGCGGCGTGGAGGATACGCAGCCGGCGACAGGACGACTATGGGGGCCAGTGACAGAGGGTGGGTGAGGTGGGACGGGGCGGGCTCCGGGGGGCTCCCCCTCCCCCCTCTCCCCACCCCTCCGCCACCACCACCGCCCCCGCTCGCTCTCACGGCCAGGCACCCCCATCCCCCGACGCCTCGATCGCGTCACGCCCCGGTCGCACGTCACCCAGCCCCACGTCCCCCGCCGCCGAAGGGGCACCGCTCCCCCGCCTCTGCACCCGCCAACCGCGGGTGATCTCCGCCACGCACCGCGCACGCTGCCGCGCCAGCACGCCTCAGCCACGACAGTGCGTTCCCAATCGTGTACGGGTTGTAAAGACCTTGCACGGAAGCCTCCCTCGATGCCGAGGCCACCCAGAGCAGCAAGGCACCGCCCCGGTCTCACCGCCCTCTGCGTCGCAGGTCCGCTCACCCCGGCGAGGGGCAGCCGACCCCCGGGCGTAGTGACCCACGTTTCCGCAGGTCAGGGCGGGTGCCGTGAGAGTTCGCAGGGCCACCACCGCGACCTCCAAGGAAAGGGCCGGACCGCAGAGCGACCCATATGCGGCGCCGTCGATCTTTGGTTGGGTTTCCCTTTGGCCGCCGGTTCCCTGATCTGGGGCGAAGACAGGCAGTATGGGGGGCGTGACCCTCATCGATCATCTTCCGAATGACGCCGACCCCGATGCCCTCTTCGAAGCCTTTTCGAGCTGGGCCGAGCAGCAGGGCATCTCGCTCTACCCTGCCCAGGAGGAGGCGCTGATCGAGGTGGTCTCCGGAGCGAACCTCATCCTGTCCACCCCCACCGGCTCCGGTAAGAGCCTGGTGGCGGCCGGCGCGCACTTCACCGCTCTCGCCAATGATCAGGTCACCTTCTACACCGCGCCCATCAAGGCGCTGGTCTCGGAGAAGTTCTTCGATCTATGCAAGCTGTTCGGCACCGAGAACGTCGGCATGCTCACCGGTGACGCATCGGTCAACGCCGACGCGCCGGTCATCTGCTGCACCGCCGAGGTGCTCGCCTCGATAGCGCTGCGGGACGGCAAGGACGCTGACATCGGCCAGGTCGTGATGGACGAGTTCCACTTCTATGCCGAGCCGGACCGCGGCTGGGCATGGCAGATTCCGCTGCTCGAACTGCCGCAGGCGCAGTTCATTCTGATGTCGGCGACGCTCGGCGACATGTCGCGCTTCGAGGAGGATCTGACCCGGCGCACGGGGAAGCCGACGTCGGTGGTGCGCTCGGCCACCCGGCCGGTGCCGCTGTCGTACGAGTACCGCACGACGGCGCTGACGGAGACGCTCACCGAACTGCTGGAGACCCGCCAGTCTCCGGTCTACATCGTGCACTTCACTCAGGCCGCCGCCGTGGAGCGGGCGCAGGCACTGATGAGCATCAATATGTGTACGCGTGCCGAGAAGGACGAGATCGCTCAGCTCATCGGGAACTTCCGGTTCACCACGAAGTTCGGCCGCAACCTGTCGCGGTATGTCCGCCATGGCATCGGCGTGCACCACGCCGGCATGCTGCCGAAGTACCGCCGGCTCGTCGAGAAGCTGGCGCAGGCGGGTTTGCTGAAGGTCATCTGCGGTACGGACACGCTCGGCGTGGGCGTCAATGTGCCTATCCGTACGGTGTTGTTCACCGCGCTGACCAAGTACGACGGCTCGCGGGTGCGGACGCTGCGGGCGCGGGAGTTCCATCAGATCGCCGGCCGCGCCGGGCGGGCGGGCTTCGACACGGCGGGCTTTGTGGTCGGGCAGGCTCCCGAGCATGTCGTGGAGAACGAGAAGGCGCTGGCGAAGGCGGGCGACGACCCCAAGAAGCGCCGGAAGGTGGTGCGCAAGAAGGCTCCGGAGGGCTTCGTCAACTGGGGCGAGAACACCTTCGAGAAGTTGATCGCTTCCGACCCCGAGCCGCTGAACTCCCGTTTCCGGGTGACGCACACGATGCTGTTGTCCGTGATCGCCCGGCCGGGAAATGCCTTCGAGGCGATGCGCAAGCTTCTCGAGGACAATCATGAGCCGCGCAGGAACCAGCTCAGGCACATCCGGCGGGCCATCGCGATCTATCGCTCGCTGGTGGACGGCGGGATCGTGGAACGGCTGGCGGAGCCGGACGCGGAGGGCCGGATCGTCCGGCTGACCGTCGACCTTCAGCAGGACTTCGCGCTCAACCAGCCGCTGTCGACGTTCGCCCTGGCCGCGTTCGACCTGCTGGACCCCGAGTCGCCGTCCTACGCGCTGGACATGGTCTCGGTGGTGGAGTCCACGCTGGACGATCCGCGACAGATCCTGGCCGCGCAGCAGAACAAGGCGCGGGGCGAGGCGGTCGCCCAGATGAAGGCCGATGGCGTCGAGTACGAAGAGCGCATGGAACGGCTCATGGACGTCGAGTACCCCAAGCCGCTGGAAGAGCTGCTCTTCCACGCCTACGGGCTCTACCGCAAGAGCCACCCGTGGGTCGGCGACCACCCGCTGTCGCCGAAGTCGGTCATCCGCGATATGTACGAACGCGCCATGACGTTCACGGAGTTCACGTCCTTCTACGAGCTGGCGCGTACCGAGGGGATCGTGCTGCGCTACCTGGCGAGTGCGTTCAAGGCGCTGGATCACACCGTGCCGGACGATCTGAAGTCCGAGGACTTCGAGGACATCATCGCCTGGCTGGGCGAGATGGTGCGGCAGGTGGACTCCAGTCTGCTGGACGAGTGGGAGCAGCTCGCCAATCCGGAGGTGGAGACGGCGGAGCAGGCCGCGGAGCGGGCGGATCAGGTCCGGCCGGTCACGTCCAACGCGCGGGCATTCCGGGTGCTGGTGCGCAATGCGATGTTCCGGCGGGTGGAGCTGGCGGCGCTGGACAAGGTCAAGGAGCTCGGCGAGATGGATGCCGAGTCCGGCTGGGACGTGGACGCCTGGGGCGAGGCGATGGATGCCTACTGGGACGAATACGACGAGCTGGGCACCGGTCCGGATGCGCGCGGCCCGAAGCTGCTTCAGATCGAGGAGGATGCCGCGCACGGGCTGTGGAAGGTGCGGCAGACTTTCGCCGACCCGAACGGTGATCACGACTGGGGCATCTCCGCGGAGGTGGATCTGGCCGCCTCCGACGAGGAGGGACGCGCGGTCGTGCGGGTCACGGACGTGGGTCAGTTGTAAGGCGGCGGCTTCGGCCGAAGCCGCCGGACGATGTGACGGAGGGCCACCGGTCATGACCAATCCTGCCGAGAGGCTGGTCGATCTGCTGGATCTCGAGCAGATCGAGGTGAACATCTTCCGGGGCCGCAGTCCCCAGGAATCGCTACAGCGGGTCTTCGGCGGGCAGGTCGCGGGCCAGGCGTTGGTGGCGGCCGGGCGGACCACGGAAGGGGACCGCCCGGTCCACTCGCTCCATGCGTACTTTCTGCGGCCCGGCCGCCCGGGGGTGCCGATCGTGTACCAGGTCGAGCGGGTCCGCGACGGGCGGTCCTTCACCACCCGCCGGGTCGTGGCCGTCCAGCAGGGACGCACGATCTTCAATCTGACCGCCTCCTTTCACAAGCCGGAGCCCGGCTTCGATCATCAGTTGCCGATGCGCCGGGCGGTGCCCGACCCGGAGGAACTGCCGACGGTCGCGGACGAGGTCCGCGAGCGCCTACGCGATCTGCCCGAGGGTCTGGAGCGGATGGCGCGCCGGATGCCGTTCGAGATCCGGTATGTCGACCGGCTGCGCTGGACACCGGACGAGATCGAGGGCGCGGAGGCGCGCAGCGCGGTGTGGATGCGCGCGGTCGGGCCGCTGGGCGACGATCCGCTCGTCCACACCTGCGCGCTGACCTACGCCAGCGATATGACGCTGCTGGACGCCGTCCGCATCCCCGTCGAACCGCTCTGGGGGCCGCGCGGGTTCGACATGGCCTCGCTCGACCACGCGATGTGGTTTCACCGCCCGTTCCGCGCGGACGAGTGGTTCCTCTACGACCAGGAGTCGCCGATCGCCACCGGCGGCCGGGGCCTGGCCCGCGGGCGGATCTACGACCGCGAGGGCAGGCTGTTGGTATCGGTCGTCCAAGAGGGGTTGTTCAGGAAACTCGGCGGCTGACCGGGGCGGGCGGCGGAGGTCGCGGCGGCGGGTGTCCGCAGGCGTCCCGGGGCTTCCCTGCGGGCCGCTTCGAGTTCGCGGGAGAGGTTGACGCGGTACCACATCACCTCGTCGAAGTCGTCCGCCGTCAGCACGCGCTCGTAGGATTCCCGGGCGGCCGGGGTCACCGTGATCACGGATGCCAGAACGGGCCTGAGCCGGCGCAGCAGGGCCCGCTCCCGCGGATCCTCGGCCACCGAGGCGAGTTCCTCCGGGGGCAGTACGGCGGCGATCACCGCGGCCGCTTCCCAGGGGTCGTCGGTCTGGCCCATGAGCTGGGCGACCCGTCGGCTGCGCCACTGGCGGGCCCGCCAGTCCTGTCCGCTGTCGAGCATCACCCGCATCGCCGCGGGGGTGTTGCCCCGCATCAGGTCGGGTTCACGGTCGGCGAAGTCGGACACCTCGGCCGCGAGATAGAGCCAGACCACCGCGCCGAAGCGGTTCACATAGAACCTGACGGGGCCGAAGCAGCCGGCCCGGGTCAGGCGCAGGACGCGTCCGGGGCCGATGCCCATCAGCGCGGCGGCCTCGTTGGTGCTGACCGTGCGGATCCGTTCGCGGAGCGCGTCCGGGAAGCCGGGCTCGGCCTGGAGGCGGGTGATCTCCTCCGCCGGGACCCGGCGTCGGCCGAGCGATCCGGCGGCTCCGGGCCGGACGTCGGTCCCGGCCGGGACCGTCCGTACCTTTCCGAGCTGGGTGGCGAGCTCGAACTCGCCGTTCCTCAGCTCCAGTTCACGGGCCGCTCGTCCCATCGTGAGCGTCTGCCGCCCGTCGCACATCACTGTCATGTCGTTTCCCCCGCAACTCAGTCGATCACTGACAGTGACGACTGTAGCCGCAGGCGATGACAGCGGGTCAACCCACGCCTCAGACCTGTGGATAACTTTCCGGCTGGCGGGCCGCGACGCCCAGATGTTCACCGACGCGGTTGACCAGCAGCGTCATTTCGTAGGCGACCTGACCCAGGTCAGCGTCGGCCCCGGCCAGCACGCACAGGCAGCTGCCGTCGCCCGCCGCCGTCACGAACAACACCCCGTCGTCGAACTCGACCATGGTCTGCCGCACCCGCCCGATACCGAAGTGGAGCGCCGACCCCTTCGCGAGGCTGTGCAGTCCCGAGGCGACCGCCGCGAGATGCTCGGCGTCGTCCCGCTGGAGCCCTTCGCTCGACCCCGTCACCAGGCCGTCGTTGGAGAGCACCAGCACGTGCCGTACCTTCTCCACCCGCTTGGTCAGGTCGTCCAGCAGCCAGTCGAGTCCGCTGCTCAATGCCATTGCTGCTTCCTCCCCGTGTCATTGCCCGCACTCGTGGCCGGACCGCAGCCCGTGGTCCGTTCGAAGGCCGCCGTGCCAGCCTGTCCCACCTCGGCCGTCTCGGCAAGCGGCCCCTCGGTCCGGCGTGCCAGGGGACACCGGTTCGTGCCGGATGGCCGAGGATGTCGGCATGGCACACAAGATGACGAAGGACGAGTGGCAGAGGTTCCTTTCCGAGGGGACCCGGACCGGCAAGCTGGCGACCGTTCGGGACGACGGCGGCCCGCACCTCGCTCCGGTGTGGTTCCTCATGGACGGTGACGAGCTGGTGTTCAACACCGGGGAGGAGACGGTCAAGGGCCGCAACCTCGCCCGCGACGGCAGGGTGGCACTGTGCGTCGATGATGACCGGCCACCGTTTTCCTTCGTGGTGGTGCACGGCACGGCAGCGATCAGCAGAGATCTGACGGAGGTCCGTCACTGGGCGGCCCGGATCGCGGCCCGCTACATGGGCGAGGAGCGGGCGGAGGAGTTCGGCGCCCGCAACGGCGTGCCGGGCGAGCTGGTGGTGCGGGTCAGGGTCGACAAGGTCATCGCCCTGGCGGACGTGGCGGACTGAGGGCGCACGTGGCGCGGCCCCCCGCGCCGCGCCACGTGCCGCCGCGGTCATCCCACCGAATCCAGCACCCTGCCTGAGTGCCGCCGCCCCGCGTGCTCGACGAGCCGTACCAGCACTTCCTTGCCGGAGTCGCGGTCCCTCGCATCGCAGAGCACGACAGGGGTGCCGCGGTCCAGGTCCAGCGCGCGGGCCACCTCGTCGGCGCCGTAGGACCGGGACTCCGCGAAGCAGTTGACGGCCACCAGGAACGGGATCGCGCGGCGCTCGAAGTAGTCGACCGCCGGGAAGCAGTCCTGGAGCCGCCGGGTGTCGGCCAGGACGACGGCGCCCAGCGCGCCCTCCGACAGGTCGTCCCACAGGAACCAGAAGCGGTCCTGCCCCGGGGTGCCGAAGAGATAGAGAGACAGGCCCTGCCGGATGGTGATGCGGCCGAAGTCCATCGCCACGGTGGTCGTGCCCTTGAGGTCCACTCCCCCGGTGTCGTCGACCGTCTCACCCACCTCGCTGAGCCGTTCCTCCGTACGCAGCGGGTGGATCTCACTGACCGAGCCCACCAGTGTTGTCTTGCCCACGCCGAAGCCGCCCGCGACTAAGATCTTCAGGGTCAACTCGGCGTCGAGGCCCGGGGCTGCGCCCTCCGGGGCCCCTTGTGCGGCGTTCATCGGCCGTCTCCTCCAGGATGCAGGGTCCTGCGTGTCACAAGGTGTGCGGATCCATGGCTCGACGGGGGGAGCCTTCGGCGGCAGAGGGCCGCCCGAAATCCATGGCTGGGACCGTACCGCCCGCTGACAGGGTTTTTCGCGGAATTGCCAAAGCCGTCACGTCTTCCGATCAAGAAGCCCATCAACCTCCGGATTCGTGATAGTTGAGCCGGGGCGAGGCATCCGCCGCCGGAGTCCGGTCCGTCCTCGGCGACGATCGCCGGGTGGCAGGCCGGGCGGTGCGGGATCATGGGCTCATGAGGCGGCAGCAGGCACCGGAGCGGCACGGATCCCGTCCGTGACGCCCGTCTCACCCGGTGCCGTCAAGTGCCACGGCATCGCCGCCCCCGCTGCCCGTCGCCCTTCCGGAGGAGCCCGATGACCGACCACCACGCCGACCGTCCGCAGGAAGTCCGTGCGTTCTTCGCGTCCCGCGCCGCCACCTGGGACACGAAGTTCCCCGACGACGGCCCCGCCTATGCGGCCGGCGTCGCCGAACTGGGCCTCCAGGAAGGCGAACGGGTTCTGGACGCCGGCTGCGGTACCGGACGCGCGCTGCCCGCGCTCCGGGCGGCCGTGGGACCGCTCGGAACGGTGCTGGGCGCCGATCTCACGCCCGAGATGCTGCAAGCCGCCGTACGGGCCGGGCGCGACCGGGACGCGGCGCTGCTGCTCGCGGACGTGGCCCGGCTGCCGCTGCCCGACGCCGCACTGGACGCCGTGTTCGCCGCGGGGCTGCTGTCGCATCTGCCGGACTCGGCCGGCGGCCTCAGCGAGCTCGCCAGGACCGTACGCCCCGGTGGCCGGCTCGCCCTCTTCCATCCCATCGGGCGGGCCGCCCTCGCCGCACGCAAGGGCCGCCCGATCACGCCCGATGATCTGCGGGCCGAGCCGAATCTGCGGCCCCTCCTCGCGGACTGCGGCTGGGACCTCGTCCGGTACGAGGACGAGGACTCCCGCTACCTGGCGCTGGCGGTCCGCCAGGGGTGACGCCCGCGCCGACGTGACCGGTGTCTCAGGCCGCCGGGCCCTCCCCGTGCGGAACCGGGCAGGTGCCAGTGGGGCGGGAGGTGGGAAAGGTGCCGAGCTCGGCCACCCGGAAACCGTTGGGATAGCCCTTGATCTCGGGGTTCTGGCGGGCGTAGTGCGGGCTGCGGCGGGGCGGCAGCAGGCGTACGGCCTTGGCGCGGAGCTTCAGGGCGGTGCGTACCGCCTTCTGGACCGCCGGCTTGGGCCGCTCGTACCGGAAGGCGTCCAGCAGTGAGTCGTCCAGGAGGGCCATGCTGGCGCCGCGCACCACCGGGGCGAGGGGGCCGTACCACCCCGCCATCAGGTCCAAGGTCGCGTCCGAAACCCGTCGCGCGCCCTCGTCCCAGCCGAAGTGCGCCTCCTCGTAGGCGTCGAGACACTGCTCGAAGTCCTCGTAGGTCTGCGGGAGATCGGTGATGCCCATGTGGCGGCCGAGGGTGCGGTAATAGGTGGCCACGGCATGCTGCTCGGGTGCGGTCAGCCGCCGCCAGCCGTACTCGTCGAGCCAGCGCCTGGGCACCACCACGAAGGTGCACAGGACATAGCGCATGTCCTCGTTGCTGATGTCATAGCTGCGGTGCATCTGGTTGATGCGCCGGATCGCCGTCCGGCCGTCCTCGCCGTCGAAGCCGTGCTCGACGACGGCGTCCAGGAGGAGGGCGGTGTCGTCATAGCGCTTTTGGGTACGGTCCGTCAGCTCCGCCGTCTCGGCGAGCAGCCGGCCGATGCTCGGCACGGCGTAGGTGCGGTAGAGCGCCAGCTCCAGCGCCCTGGTGATGTCCCAGGGGAATTCGTGGTTCGCGATGATGCGGTAGATCCGCAGGAAGTCGCGCTCCGGGTCGAGCCGCCGGATCTCCCTCAACCAGTCGTAGCGCCGCACCTGACAACCGTCCCTTCGTTCGCGAAGCGCCAATTTTACGGGTGTGAGCGGCACTTGAATGGTGCGGCGGGGTGTCAGATCGCGCCGCGCGGTGGCCGGAATCAGCCGCGCCGGGCGGTCTCCCGTGAGTGCATCGGCACACCGGCCGGCTGACGGGCGCTGCGGGTGCCGCGCCCCGGAAGCCGGGCGTCGGCGCCGTAGCGGTCGGTGAGCGTGGCATCCACTACGGCCAGCGCCGCCTTGACCGGCATGCCGGTGCGGCCGGCGAGCGCCAGCCGCTCCTGGACCTCGCGTGGTGTGCGCGGGCGGTAGCCCGGTCCCGTACCGCAGCACCCGCCGTGGAAGGTCAGCCCCGCGCGCAACACCGCCTCCAGCGCGCGCCACCCGGCCACGTCGCGCCGCTTGGGCACCGCCAGGTCCGCGCCCGCGTTGATCAGCTCACCACGGCACTGCGGGCAGTGGCCCGGTCCCCGCGAGGTCGGCGTGTTCTTCCACGCGGCCCGGCAAACCAGGCACACGAAGTGCATCCGGCGGCTGTAAAAACACATCCGCGCAGCGTACGGCTGGTGACAAGCCCGTACCAAGCGAATTAGGGTGCGCCGACGTACTCCGCAATGGACCCGATGGGGAGGCCCGCGTGCCCACGACCGAGAGCGCCGACAACGATCAGTTGTTCGTGCTGACGGCGGTGCTGCTGACGCCCGCGCAGTTCCCGAGCGTGCTCGGCGACGACTACCCCGAGGTGTGCGCGGGCCTGGGGCTCGAACCGTACGCGGAGGGCTACGGGCTGGTCCTCGGTCAGGACGGTGACGGCGGGCGCTGGACCGTGGTGACGGAGGATGTATCACTCGTCGCCTGCGCGATCGCGGCCTGGGACTGCGGCATGGAGTACGACCTCTCGCCCGGCGAGAACAGCATCGTCGGGGCGCTGCCCGGATGGCCGCTCGCGCTCGCCGTGGCGGCACCCGGTGTGCCGAAGCCGCACGATCCCGAGCCGCAGGAGGGCGACCCGGCGCCGCTCGCCCCTCCGGACGCCGAGGCGTGGGGGCCGGCGCAACGGCGGCTCGGCGCGGACGAGATCGCCATGCAATGGGCCGCGTGGCGGGAGCAGGTCGAGGGCGATGTCAGCTTTGCCGAGCCGGGGGATGAGGCGCATGAGGGAGTGCGGCGGGTGCTGAAGGAGGCGCGCGGCTATGTGAACGAGCCGCCGCCGCCCGGGCGGGTGCGGTCGTCGTTCGCGGCGGGGGAGGCTCGGACGCTGCGGGTGGATGGGCCCGGGTGGAGCATGGTTGCCCGTACCGATGACATTGCGTTCGTGCTGCTGGATGACGAGCCGGGTGAAGTGCATCCGGTGGGGCGGGGGCCCGAACTGCCGGGGCTGTTGGCGGCGCTTGAGGAATTGGCGGCGCGGCCCGTCTGAAAAATCGGTGCCCTCCGCTTGGGGCGATGGTTGGCTGCGGCTCGTTTTTGGCTGCGGGTGGGGTGTGGCTGGGCGCGCCGTTCCCCGCGCCCCTGTTTGTGTGCCGTACGTCGTTTGGTGCGGGGCCGTTGTGGCTGGCGCCGTTGTGGCGTTTGTGGATGCCGCGGGGGTCGGAGGGGACGCACCGGGACCCGTCCTCGGCGCGGGCGACGCGGCTACGAGCGATTGATTACCCCGGCGTTTGCTCCGGTCCTGCGGGCGGGCCCCGGTACATCCCCTCCGACCGTCCCCCGTTGCCGACAGCCGGACGGTGACACCGTCCGTCACAGACCACCTCGGCCCGCGCCCAAGCTGCCGGGGCGGACCAGGTGCCTGCCAAGAGGTGCCGCTGCCTTGCCGTAACGGTCATCGGTACGGCGGGGCGGTCGCGTACGAACGGTGGTCGGAGGGGATGTCCGGTGCCCCGCCCGCAGGACCGGAGCAAACACCGGGGTGCCTTACCTCCGGGACCCGCGTCGCCCGCGCCGAGGACGGGGTACCGGGCGTCCCCTCCGACCCGCCACCCACCCGCCGCAGGCGAACGGCGAACAGCCACCGGCAAACCCTCAGCGGCCGAGTTGTTTGCGGCTGACTCGGCGTAGGCGGCGGCGTTGGGAGGAGTCGAGGGTCAGATACGCGACGGCCGGGATTCCGACCATGACCAAGAGGGCCGCCCAGAAGGGCAGCAGCCACAGCAGGATCACTCCCACCGCGACGCCGCCGACCGCGACCTTCGCTTGAGTGGACATCTTCACGCCCCTTCCGCGGCGCATGCCGCGCTCTGTGTACTCCATTGAACGCCGTTTTCGCGCCGCAGGTTCCTGCGGGGGGCACGCAGTCCTGTACTCTCGGGCGCTCCAGGCGCGACTAGTCAAACTTGAGGAGCTCGGAACCCCGTGACATCCCCTCCTGCGGTCACCCCCGCTCAGTTCTCCGCACTCGCGCGCTGCGCAGCGGTTTTTCTGCCGTCGGATCCGCCGCGGGCCGGGCGGATCGCGTTCTGGCGGCCTGATGGTGGACCTGTGGGGGACGCGTCGCTGGGTGTTGCGCTGCCGGATGACGACGGCGGGGTCTCGATGTGCGAGGTCCCTGCTCTCGTGCTGACGGTGGCTGAGGCGGTGCCGGTGCTCACCCGTGCGCGGGCCGATGGGGACGCTCATCCGGCCGCCGCCTTCTGGGGGGCCGCGTCCGTATTGGCGCTCCAGCTCGCGGCCCGTGGGCGGATGCTGCCGGGGGTCAGTCCGGCGGGATACGACGCCTGGCGGCTGGGGCCGTTCGATCCGGCGGATCTGGCGCGGCTGCGTGATCTCGCCGCCGCGATGCCGCCGTACGCGCACGCGAGCCCGCTTGCGGACACCGACCCGTTGGAGCTGCCGGATCCCGAACAGCATGTGCGGGCCTTTCTCGACGCGGTGGCGGACGGGCTGCCGCGTTCCCCGGGCGCCGCGCTGGCCACGGGGGCGCCGGCCTTCGCGGTGAGCGCGCCGCAGCACATCCCCGAACAGCGCGCCTGGGCCGCGGAGGTCGCCGCGGGGCATGACGCGGGCGTACGGATCTCCCTGCGCGTGGAGGTGCAGGGTGGGGAGCAGGCCGGTGAGGCGGATGCGGATGTGTATGCAAGCCGGCTGCGCGTGAGTGTGGGTGGGGAGGACGAAGGGGGTCCCGGCGGGGCGGCGTTCTCGTTCGCCGCCGTGGTGCAGTTGCACAGTCTCAGCGATCCGGCGCTGGTCGCGGATGCCGCGGAGGTGTGGGCGGGGGCCTCGGCGGCGGGGCAGGCGTTCGGGGCGGGGGCGCGGATGGACACGCTGCTGACGTTGCGGCGGGCGGCGGCCGCCTGGGCGCCGCTCACCCCGTTGTTGTCCGCGGCGGTGCCCGATGCGCTGGAGCTCGCTGATGAGGAGATCGCCGAGCTGCTGGGGCCGGCCGCCGGTGCGCTGGCCGCCGCGGGGGTGGCGGTGCACTGGCCGAAGGAGCTGGCCCGCACGCTGACCGCGCGGGCCGTGGTGGGGCCGCCCGGTGGGGGCGATGGTGACGGGGACGAGGGACGGGGGGCGCTGCCGTCGTTGCTGTCGGCGGATGCTCTGTTGTCGTTCAGCTGGCGGTTCGCGGTGGGGGACCAGGAGGTCGACAAGGCAGAGCTGGACCGGCTGGCCGAAGCGGGACGGCCACTGGTGCGGCTGCGCGGTCAGTGGGTGCTGATCGATCCGGCGGCGGTGCGGGCCGCCCGGGACCGGCAGGAACGGAAGGTCACCCCGCTCGACGCGCTCGGCGCCGCGCTCACCGGCAGTGCCGAGGACGGGGACGGCGGCCGGGTGGCGGTGGCGGCGGCCGGCTGGCTGGCCCGGCTGCGCGACCGGATCGCCGACCCGGAGGGCGACACCGCACCCGTCGGGCAGCCGGCGGCGCTCACCGCGACACTGCGCGACTACCAGGTGCGCGGGCTCGGCTGGCTGCACCGGATGACGTCGCTGGGGCTGGGCGCCTGTCTCGCCGACGACATGGGGCTGGGAAAGACGATCACGCTCATCGCCCTGCATCTGCACCGGCAGACCGCTGCCGAGTCGGCCGGCCCCACCCTGGTCGTCTGTCCCACCTCCCTCATGGGCAACTGGCAGCGGGAGATCGAGAAGTTCGCACCCGGCACACCGGTACGCCGTTTCCATGCGGGGCGGCGCAGTCTGGCGGAGCTGGCGGACGGTGAGGTCGTGCTGACCACGTACGGGACGATGCGGCTCGATGCCGGGAAGCTGGCGGAGGTGGGCTGGGGGCTGGTCGTGGCCGATGAGGCCCAGCACATCAAGAACCCGTTCTCCGCGACCGCCAAGGCGCTGCGGACCCTGCCCGCCAAGGCCCGGGTGGCACTGACCGGTACCCCGGTGGAGAACAATCTGTCGGAGCTGTGGGCGATCCTGGACTGGACGACGCCGGGACTGCTGGGGCCGCTGGGCCGGTTCCGTACGCGCTATGCGCAGGCCATCGAGGGCGGTGCGGCGGCGTCCCCGGAGGCGGGGGCGGCGGCCGAGCGACTGGCCCGGCTGGTGCGGCCGTTCCTGCTGCGCCGCCGTAAGTCCGATCCGGGGATCGCGCCGGAGCTGCCGCCCAAGACGGAGACCGACCGTGCGGTGGCGCTGACCAAGGAGCAGGCCGGGCTGTACGAGGCCGTGGTGCGCGAGGGGCTGGACGAGATCGCCGGGACGGACGGGTTCGCCCGCCGCGGGCTGGTGGTCAAGCTGCTCACCTCGCTCAAGCAGATCTGCAACCACCCCGCGCAGTACTTGAAGGAGAGCGGCCCGGCGGCGGACGGGCGTGCGGCGGAGGCGGTGCGGATCACGGGGCGTTCGGGAAAGGTCGAGCTGCTGGACGAACTGCTGGACAGCATCCTCGCCGAGGGTGCCAGCGTGCTGGTGTTCACGCAGTACGTGCAGATGGCGCGGCTGCTGGAGGGGCATCTGGCGGCGCGCGGGGTGCCCACGCAGTTGTTGCACGGCGGGACGCCGGTGGTCCGCCGGGAGGAGATGGTGCGGCGCTTCCAGGAGGGGGCGGCGCCGGTGTTCCTGCTGTCGTTGAAGGCGGCGGGTACCGGTCTGAACCTCACCAGGGCGGCGCATGTCGTGCACTTCGACCGCTGGTGGAATCCGGCCGTCGAGGCGCAGGCCACCGACCGCGCCTACCGCATCGGGCAGACCCAGCCGGTGCAGGTCCACCGGATCATCACGGAGGGCACGATCGAGGACCGGATCGCCGACATGCTCGCCCGTAAGCAGCAGTTGGCCGATGCGGTGCTGGGGTCCGGCGAGGCCGCGCTGACCGAACTCACCGACGCCCAGCTGGCGGATCTGGTCGCCCTGCGGGGGAACGAGCGATGAACATGCCGGGAGATGAGGGACCGATGTATCTGGACGAGGGGGCTTCCGCTGCCGCTGAGCGGACGTTCGAGGCGTTGCCAGCAGTGCCCGGGCGGGCCTTTGCCCGGAGCTGGTGGGGGCAGGCGTGGCTCAAGGCGCTGGAGGACACCGCGCTGGACACCGCGCAGGTGAAGCTGGGGCGGCGGCATGCGCGGGCCGGGGCGGTCGGTGCGGTGTCGGTGCGTCCCGGCCGGATCACCGCGGTGGTGCAGGACCGGGACCACACCCGGCACCGGTCCGATGTCCTGCTCCAGCAGTTGAGCGCGGCGGACTGGGACCGCTTCCTGGACCTGGTCGCGGACCGGGCCGGGCACATCGCGGCGCTCCTGGACCGTGACATGCCGCCGGTGCTCGTCGAGGACGCCGCCGCGGCCGGGATCGAACTCCTGCCGGGCATCGGCGACCTGGAGCCGGAGTGCAGCTGTGAGGCATGGGACCACTGCGCGCATTCGACCGCGCTGTGCTACCAGTTGGCGCGGCTGCTGGACCAGGATCCGTTCGTGCTGCTGCTGATGCGCGGGCGGGGTGAGCGGGAACTGCTGGACGAGTTGCAGGCGCGCAGCGCGTCGCGGGCGGAGGGACCGGCGGGCACGGGCGTGGCGGAGCCTTCCGGTGCGGGGGTCCCGGCGGTCGAGGCGTACGCGGCGCGCGACATTCTGCCGCCGCTGCCCGCGCCCCCGCCGCCGGTCGCCGCACCGGGTGCCCCGCCGGTGCTCGGTGGCGGCACCCCGCCGGCGCCCGGGGTGGACGTGGGCGCGCTGGAGTTCCTGATCGGGGACGCGGCGGCGCGGGCCCAGCGGCTGCTGGCGGAGGCGCTGTCCGCGCGGCATCCGGACGGTATGCCGCCGCCGGTCCTGACGCCCGCCCAGGATGCGGTGCGGCTGGCGGCGGCCGCACCCGGGGCGGGCATATCGGCGCGGCTGGCGGCCGGTTCGGGGCGTGATGCGCGGGCTCTGGCTGCGGCCGTACGGGCCTGGGAGCTGGGCGGCGCGGCGGGGCTCGCGGTCCTGGAGGAGGACTGGACACCGGAGCCCGAGGCGCTGGCGCGGGCCACGAGCCGGCTGGCGGCCGCGTGGGAGGACGACGAGGACCGGCCGCGCCTGCGGGTCACGGGTAACCGCTGGACCGTGGTGGGCGGGGCGGCTCAGTTGCGCTACGGACGGGACGGCCGGTGGTGGCCGTATCGCCGGGAGGGCGGGCGGTGGGTGCCCGCGGGTCCGGCCACGGACGATCCGGCGGGCGCGCTGGCGGGGGTGTTGGCGGAGGGGTGAGGAGGGACGGGTGAGGAGGGGCAGGTGAGGAGGGGGCGCGGAAGGGCGGGGTGCGGCGGGGCGGCCGTCGGCCGGGGGCGGTCTCGCGGGCGGCTCGGCGGCGGGGCGGCCGTCGGCCGGGGGACGGTCTCGCGGGCGGCTCGGCGGCGGGCCGGCCGCTGACCGGGGGCACTTCAGCCGCTGACCGGGGGGCGCCTCGTCCACTGGCCGGGGCGCCTGGGCCGCTGACCGGGCGCCCCGTAGGCCGGTCCGGTCCAATCCCCTCATCCGCCTGCGCCGGGACGCCGCTCGTGCTTCGCTGAACCGATCCCCCACCGCCCGGCACCTCGCCCGCAGCAGGAGGACCAGTGACCGGCACTTCGCCGCACGCGCCGCACCCCACATCGTCCGCATCGCCCGCGCTGCCCCCCGACGAAGCGGCCGGCGCACCGCACCGCCCCCACCACCCGCCGTACTACGAGGACCGCTCGCCGGGCAGCGGGGCCCTGCCGCCCCGCGCCTGGTACGCGCGCTCGGATGCCGCCCGGATCTCGCTGCACGGCACCTGGCGGTTCCGGCTCTCGGCACGTGCCACCGCCGAGGACGACACCTTCGCCCGGCCGGACTTCGACGACGCGCAGTGGCAGGAGCTGCGGGTGCCCGGCCACTGGCCGCTCCAGGGGCGCTTCGCCGCCGAGGGCTCGTACGGGGGCGGTGACCGGCCGCAGCTCGGCGGGGCGCCCGTCTACACCAACACCGCCTACCCCTTCCCGGTCGATCCGCCGCGGGTCCCGGACGAGAACCCGACGGGTGATCATCGGCGCCGCTTCGATCTGCCCGAGGGGTGGGGCGAGGGGCCCGCGGTGCTGCACTTCGGCGGGGTGGAGTCCTGCGCCCGGGTCTGGCTCAACGGGACGGAGCTGGGGCACTTCAAGGGCAGCCGGCTGCCGCACGAGTTCGAGGTCGGGCAGCTGCTGCGGCCGCGCGGCAATGTGCTGGCGGTGCGGGTCCACCAGTGGTCGTCGGGCAGTTATCTGGAGGACCAGGACCAGTGGTGGCTCCCCGGTATCTTCCGGAACGTCTCGCTCCACCGCCGTCCCGAGGGCTCGGTCGCCGACCACTTCGTGCACGCCGAATTCGATCACGTCACGGGCCACGGCACCTTGCGGGTGGAGTGCGAACCGGTCGGCCGGGTGACCGTCCCCGCGCTCGGTCTCGATCTGGCGACCGGGGAGAGCGCCACGGTGCCGGTGCGTCCCTGGACGGCCGAGGAACCGCACCTCTACGACGGGGAGCTGGTCACCCCGGGCGAGCGGATCCCGCTGCGGATCGGTTTCCGTACGGTCCGCGTCGAGGGCGGGCTGCTGACCGTCAACGGCCGCCGGATCCTGCTGCGCGGCGTCAACCGCCATGAGTTCCATCCGCGTTCCGGACGGACGCTCGATCCCGGGACGATGCGCCGTGATCTGCTGCTGATGAAACAGCACAACATCAACGCGGTGCGCACCAGCCACTATCCGCCGCACCCCGCCTTCCTGGATCTGTGCGACGAGCTGGGCCTGTGGGTGGTCGACGAGTGCGATCTGGAGACGCACGGTTTCGGCCGGCAGGGCTGGCGGGACAATCCGGTCGATGACGCGCGCTGGGAGCCGGCGCTGCTCGACCGGGCCCGGCGGATGGTCGAGCGGGACAAGAACCACCCCGCCATCGTGCTGTGGTCGCTGGGCAACGAGTGCGGCACGGGGCGCGGGCTGTCCGCGATGGCCGCCTGGATGCGCGAGCGCGACCCGTGCCGCCCGCTGCACTACGAGGGCGACCACAGCTGCGCCGACACCGATGTCTACTCCCGGATGTACGCCGACCACGCCGAGGTGGAGCGCATCGGACGGCGCGCGGAGGCTCCGCTGCCCGACCCGGAGCTGGACGCCCGGCGGCGGGCGCTCCCCTTCCTGCTGTGCGAGTACGCGCATGCCATGGGCAACGGTCCCGGCGGACTGAGCGAGTACCAGCGGCTGTTCGAGCGGCATGAGCGCTGCCAGGGCGGTTTCGTCTGGGAGTGGATCGACCACGGGCTGCGGCAGCAGACGGCCGGCGGTGAGGTCTTCCACGCCTACGGCGGTGACTTCGGCGAGGAGCTGCACGACGGGAACTTCGTCTGCGACGGGCTGGTCCTGCCCGACCGGGTGCCCTCCCCCGGTCTGCTGGAGTTGAAGAAGGTCATCGAACCGGTGCGGATCGAGGCCGTGAGCGACGACGGCGGGGCGGGCCCGGTCCGGATCACCAATCGGTATGACTTCGCCGGCCTGGACCATCTCGCCTTCCGCTACGTCCATGAGGTGGCGGGCGAGCCGCGCGGGCACGGCCGGCTGGTGGTGCCGCCGTTGGCGCCCGGTGCGTCGGCCGTGGTGGAGCTGCCGGCGCCGCCGGGCGAGCCGGGTGACGAGGGAGAGGCGATCTGGACGGTCCAGGCCGTACTGGAGCGGGACACCGCTTGGGCGCCCGCCGGGCACGAGGTCGCCTGGGGTCAGCTCCCGGCCGCGCCGCGCCCCGCCGCCACTCCCCCGGCGGCCACCGCCACCCCGCGCCGCGGCGAGGGCAATGTGCTCGTCCTCGGTCCGGGGATCTTCGACGCCACCACGGGGACCCTCGATTATCTGGGCGGCGTACGGCTCGGCGGGCCCCGGCTGGACGTGTGGCGGGCGCCGACCGACAACGACGAGGCCGCGCCCTGGCAGCCGGGGCCACGGCCGGCCGCCGAGTGGCGGCGGCTCGGTCTGCACCGGATGCGGCACCGGGTCGATGCCGTGGAGACCGGCCCGGACTGCTTGGTGGTGCGCACCCGGGTCGCCCCGGCCGGCACTCCGGTGGCGCTGCGCACGGTCTACCGCTGGACGGCACAACCCGGCTTGCTGCGGCTGGAGTTGAGCGTCGACCCGGAGGGCGACTGGCCGGTTCCGCTGCCGCGGCTGGGGGTGCGAATGCGGTTGTGCGGGAGCCTGGGTCTCGCCACGTGGTTCGGCGGCGGGCCCGGCGAGGGCTATCCGGACACCCGGGCCGCCGCCCGGGTCGGCCGCTGGTCGATGCCGGTGGACGCGCTCCAGACGCCGTATGTCCGGCCGCAGGAGAACGGGGCGCGGCCCGGTGTGCGCTGGGCGGAGCTGACCCGTACGGACGGCTCGGGCCTGCGGATCGAGGGTGATCCGGACTTCTTCTTCGCCGCCCGCCGGTGGCCGGCCGAGGAGCTGACCGCGGCCCGCCACACCACGGATCTGCGGCCCGGCGAGGACCTGTGGGTCCATCTCGACCATGCGCAGCACGGCATCGGCAGCCAGTCGTGCGGGCCGGGGGTGCTGCCGCAGCACCGGCTGGAGGTGGCTCCGGCGCGCTTCTCGTTCGTGTTCTCGCCGCTGGGCTGAGGCCCCGAGCCGCACCGTGCGCCGGCCTCGTTGTCCCGGGCCGGCGCACGCCCCTGCGCAAGGGCGCCGACCGGGGGCGAGCGCGAGGGCCGTGCGCACCGCCCGGCACTACGATCTTGGGTGAGGCGTGGGTACCCGCGCGTCCCGCAGCATCGAGAGGCTTCGCACACCATGGTCAGCACGTTCCCGCCGCTCGCCGACGCCATGGCCGCGGGGCCGGTCGTCCTCGACGGCGGGCTGTCGAACCAGCTGGAGGCCGCCGGGCACGACCTCAGCGACGCCCTGTGGTCGGCGCGGCTGCTGGCCGAGGAGCCGGAGGCCGTGGTGCGGGCGCATCTGGCGTATTACGAGGCCGGGGCTCAGGTCGCGATCACCGCCAGCTATCAGGCGACGTTCGAGGGGTTCGCGCGGCGCGGCATCGGTGCGGAGCAGGCGGCGGAGCTGCTGGCCCGGAGCGTGGAACTGGCCCGTGAGGCGGCCGCGCGGGCCACGAACGGCGGCGTCGCCGGGCCGCTGTATGTGGCCGCCTCCGCGGGCCCGTACGGCGCGATGCTGGCCGACGGCTCCGAGTACCGCGGCCGCTACGGGCTGTCGGTGGCGGAGCTGGAGCGGTTCCACCGGCCGCGGCTGGAGGTGCTGGCCGCGGCCCGGCCCGATGTGCTGGCGCTGGAGACGGTGCCGGACGCCGAGGAGGCCCGGGCGCTGCTACGGGCGGTGCGAGGGCTGGGGGTCCCGGCCTATCTGTCGTACAGCGTCGCCGGGGACCGGACCCGGGCCGGGCAGCCGCTGGCGGAGGCGTTCGCGGTGGCGGCGGAGGCCGACGAGGTGATCGCGGTGGGGGTGAACTGCTGCGCGCCGGACGATGCGGACCGGGCGGTGCGGCTGGCGGCGCGGGTCACCGGCAGGCCGGTGGTGGTCTATCCCAACAGCGGGGAGCGCTGGGACGCGGCGGCGCGGGCGTGGTGCGGCAGCCCGGAGTTCCGCGCGGACCGGGTCGCCGCCTGGGCCGCGGACGGTGCCCGGCTCATCGGTGGCTGCTGCCGGGTGGGGCCGGAGGCGATCGCGGAGCTGGCGGCCGGGCTCGGCCGCTGACGGGCGCCGGGAGCGGGACCGGCGGCGCGCGCCGCCCCGGACGCGGGCCGAAGGCGTTACACAGACGCAACCGAAGCGGCGGAGACAGAGCCCCGGGCCGATGGCAGTATGCAGCCACATCGCAGCATGCACCGCTTGGATGATCTGTATCCGCTCTGGAGGACCAGTGTCCGCTCGCTCCGCGTTGCCTGTCATAGCCATTGCCACGGCCGTCGTCGTCCTGGCGGGGTGCAGCAGCACCAAGTCCGACGGGAAGAAGGGTTCCGGCGGCCTGGAACTGGTCTCCTCCGGGACCCTGAAGACCTGCACCCACCTGCCGTACGCACCGTTCCAGGTGAAGAAGGACGGTAAGGTCGTCGGGTTCGATGTGGACCTAGTGGATCTGGTCGCCAAGGATCTCGGCGTCAAGCAGGAGATCGTCAACACGCCCTTCGAAGGCATTGAGACCGGCCAGGACTTCACCATCCGCAAATGTGATCTGGCCGCCGCCGGCATGACGATCACGGACGCGCGGGACAAGGTCATGGATTTCTCCGACCCTTATTTCAATGCCACCCAGGCGCTGCTGACGAAGAAGAGCAAGCCCGTCAAGAAGGTCGAGGACCTCAAGGGCAAGAAGCTCGGCTATCAGAAGGCCACCACCGGCGGGATCTACGCCAAGGATCACGGCAAGGGCGTCGAACTGGTGGAGTTCGAGGATCTGGGGCTGTTGCTGACCGCGGTGAAGTCCGGCCAGGTCGATGCCGGCATCAATGACAACGGGGTGCTCTTCGACTATGTGAAGCAGAACCCGGACACCAAGGTCACCGCGGAATTCAACACGGGTGAGCACTACGGCATCGGCGTCCGCACCGGCAATGACGCGCTGCGCAAGAAGATCAACGCGGTGCTGAAGAAGGCGAAATCCGACGGGAGTTACGACCGGATCTACAAGAAGTGGTTCGGCACCACCCCGCAGAGCTGAGGCCGCCTGTTATGTCTGTGTCCAAAAGACAGCGCGCGCGGATCACCCGCGGCGTGCAGTACGGCGTGCTGGTCGCCGCCGTGGTGGTCTTCGCGCTGATCGCCGACTGGCACCAGCTGCGGATGGCGTTCTTCGATGTCGAGGTCGCGAAGGCGCTGTTCCCGGAGATCATCACCACGGCGCTGGTGAACACCGTCCTCTACACCCTGCTGGGATTCGGCTTCGGTCTGGCGCTGGGTCTGGTGCTGGCGCTGATGCGGCTCTCGTCGGTGCCGCCCTACCGCTGGATCGCGGTCACCTATATCGAGTTCTTCCGCGGTATCCCCTGTCTGCTGGTGTTCATCGCGCTCGGCTTCGGTGTGCCGCTGGCCTTCGAGGTCGCGCTCGATATGAACGTCACCGTGATGCTGTCGCTCGGGCTGGTGGGCGCTGCATATATGGCGGAGACGATCCGGGCCGGCATTCAGGCCGTTCCCAAGGGGCAGACGGAGGCGGCGCGTTCACTGGGAATGTCGCAGGGGCGGGCGATGGCCTCGATCGTCATTCCGCAGGCGTTCCGTATCGTGCTGCCGCCGCTGACGAATGAACTGATTCTGCTGACCAAGGACTCCTCGCTGGTGTATCTGCTGGGTCTTTCCCTCACCCAGTTCGAACTGGCCAACTTCGGCCGGGACGCGCTCAATGAGCACAAGAGCCTGACCCCGATCCTGATCGCCGGGCTGCTCTATCTCGTGATCACCCTCCCCCTCGGCCAGCTGGTCCGTCGGCTGGAGGCCCGTACGGCGAAGGCCAGGTGAGCGGCGTGACGACCGAGCAGGCGGCACCGGAGACGGTGGACGCGAAGGCCATCGATGTGCAGGGGCTGCGCAAGGACTTCGGGGAGCTGGAGGTGCTGCGCGGGATCGACTTCTCGGTGGCGCGCGGTGAGGTGGTGTGTGTCATCGGGCCCTCGGGCTCCGGGAAGTCGACGCTGCTGCGCTGTGTGAATCTGCTGGAGGAGCCGAGCGCTGGCCGGGTGGTGGTGGCCGGCACCGAGGTCACCGACCCGGACGTGGACATCGACCGGGTCCGCCGGCGGATCGGGATGGTCTTCCAGTCCTTCAACCTCTTTCCGCATCTGACCGTGCTGGAGAATCTCACGATCTCCCAGCGGCGGGTGCTGCGCCGCGACCGCACGGAGGCGGCGCGGGTCGCCCGTGCCAACCTCGAACGGGTCGGGCTGAGCGACAAGGCGGCCGCCTATCCGGCGCAGCTGTCGGGCGGGCAGCAGCAGCGGGTGGCCATCGCCCGTGCGCTGTCGATGGACCCGGAGCTGATGCTCTTCGACGAGCCGACCTCGGCGCTGGACCCGGAGCTGGTCGGTGACGTGCTGGCGGTGATGCGGGGGCTGGCGCAGGAGGGGATGACGATGCTCGTCGTCACCCATGAGATGAGCTTCGCCCGGGAGGTCGCCGACCGGGTGGTGTTCATGGACGGCGGCGTGATCGTCGAGCAGGGCACCCCGGAGCAGGTGGTGGGGGCCCCGCAGCACGAGCGGACCAGGACGTTTCTGGCGCGGGTGCTGGATCCGGCGGCCGCCGAGGTCGGCGAGGTCGCGGACACCGGCGCGGCAGGCAAGCGGGTGGACCGCTGAGCGCGGGCTGAGCCATCGGGCACCCGCGGTGCGAGCCGACGGGGCGGGGGCGGAACGCCGGATTGTCCGGGTTCCGCCCCCGCCCCGTGGTGGTTCTGCCCTCGCCCCGTGGTGGTCCGCTGTCCTCCGCGGCGGCGGTCAGGACAGCGGCTTGGTGAGCTTCTTGGTGAGCGAGCGGTTGCCGGTCAGGCTACAGCTGATGGTCTTGATGCCGAGCCGGTAGCCGCTGAGGCTGGGGTACTGGACGTAGGTGCCCTCGGCGGTGCCGGCGGGCTGCTGGGCGGCCCTGCGCTCCAGCTCGTTGCGGCACAGCGAGGCCGCCTTCTTCTGGATGCCCGATTCGGTGGTGAGCCCGGACCCCAGCCGGTGCGTGGCGACGACCTCGGCGTCGTGCGGGCCGTTGCAGGAGGCCTCGTCGTTGTTGCCGCCGCCGTCCGCGGGGCGGTCGTAGCAGTCACCGACCTTCAGCAGATAGAAGGGGATCTTGCCGTTGGAGGGCGTCGGCAGGGACTTCTCGAAGTCGCTGCCGGTGGGCGTCGCGGTGGGCGTGGGCTCCTCGTAGGGCGTCGGGGACGCGCTCTCGGACGGGGTGGCGCTCGTGCTCGAACTGGACGGCTGGGCACGGTGGTTGTTGTTGTCATCGCTGTTGTTCACCACGATGACGGTGATGACGGCGGCCAGCACGACCACGCCACCGGCGATGATCGCCGCGATGGTCTTGCCGTTGCCGCCACCGCCGGGCGGGCCGGGCGGCTGCTGCCAGCCGCCGGGGCCACCCGGTCCCGGCGGGCCGTAGCCGCCCCCGGGCGGGCCGTAGCCACCGGGGGCCTGGGGGCCGCCGGGGGGCGTGCCGTAGCCACCCGGGCCGTATCCGCCCTGGCCCTGACCGCTCGGCCCGTAGCCGCCGGCCGGCGGACCGAAGCCGCCCGGCGGGGCGTTGGGCGGCTGGTTCGGCTGATTCGGCGGGGGCGGAGGAAAGCTCATGGCGGAAATGATCGCTTCTTTACTCGGTTTTACGGGACTCGGTGACCAACCTGGAACAATTCACGTCTGAAATGTCCGGACCCTGGGCACCGTTGGCGACAGACAGCAAGCCAGCCTACGGCTCGGAGGTTTTCCGTGTTCACCGACCTTCCCCTGGACACGCTGCGCACCTACTGTCCGCCGCGTCCCGAGCCGGCCGGCTTCGATGCGTTCTGGCGGCGCACCCTCGTCGAGGCCCGCACCCATGCCCTCGACGCGCGCTTCACCGAAATCGATGCGGGGCTCGCCCTGCTCCGCACCCATGACGTGACGTTCGCGGGCTTCGGCGGGCAGCCCGTCCGCGGCTGGTTCCTGTTCCCGCGCGCGGCCGCCGGACCGCTGCCGTGCGTCGTGCAGTACCTCGGCTACGGGGGCGGGCGGCTGCTGCCGCACGACTGGCTGCTGTGGCCGTCCGCGGGATACGCCACCCTGGTCATGGACACCCGTGGGCAGAGCGGCCCCAACCGGCCGGGCGACACCCCCGATCCGGTCGGCTCCGACAACCCTGGCGTCCCCGGCAAGCTGACCCAGGGGCTGCTCGATCCGCACGGCTACTACTACCGGCGGCTGTTCACCGACGCGGTACGGGCCGTGGAGGCGGCGCGCGGCCATGACGCGGTGGACGCCGACCGGGTCGTGGTCGCCGGCCACAGCCAGGGCGGCGGCGCGGCCCTGGCGGTGGCGGGCCTGGTCCCCGGCCTTGCGGGGGCCTTGATCGATGCGCCGTTCCTGGCGCACATCCGCCGCGCGGTGGAGGTCACGGACGTGGGCCCGTACGGCGAACTCACCCGCTACTTCGCGGGGGCGCGCGACCGGATCGACACCGCGCTGCACACCCTGGACCACTTCGACGGCCTGAACTTCGCCGCCCGCGCCACCGCCCCGGCGCTCTTCGGCACCGCTCTGCGCGACGAGGTGACCCCGCCGTCCACCGGTTTCGCCGCCTTCCATCACTACGCGGGCGAGAAGGAATTGAAGGTGTGGCGGTTCAACGCCCATGAGAGCGGCGGCGGTGCGCAGCGGGCGGCCGAAATAGCCTTTCTGCGCTGCCTGCTCGGGTGAGCGGGCCGGGCCCGGGCGCGGCCCCTCAGACCGCCCCGAGCAGATGCTCCAGCGCCAGCTGGTCCAGATGCTCGAAGGCCATCCCGCGGGCGGCCGCCGCCTCGATGTCGAAGGTCTCGTAGGCGGTGGCGTCGGCGAGCAGTCCGGCCAGGCCGTCCTCGGCGGTGGGGCGGCCCAGCTGGTCCAGGCGGGCGGCGCGCAGCGCGTCCTGGACGGCCGGGTCGGACCGGAAGGCCGCCGCGCGCTCCTTGAGGATCAGATAGTTGCGCATACAGCCGGCCGCCGAGGTCCAGACGCCGTCCAGGTCCTCGGTGCGCGGCGGTTTGAAGTCGAAGTGCCGCGGCCCGTCGTAGCCGGCCACCTCCAGCAGGTCGACGAGCCAGAAGGCGGCACGCAGATCACCCGCGCCGAAGCGGAGGTCCTGGTCGTACTTGACCCCGCTCTGGCCGTTGAGGTCGATGTGGAAGAGCTTGTCCGCCCACAGCGCCTGGGCGATGCCGTGCGGGAAGTTCAGCCCGGCCATCTGCTCGTGTCCGACCTCGGGGTTGACGCCGAAGCGCTCGGGGTGTTCCAGCCGCTCGATGAAGGCGAGGGCGTGGCCGACGGTGGGCAGGAGGATGTCGCCGCGCGGCTCGTTGGGCTTGGGTTCCAGGGCGAACTTCAGGTCGTAGCCCTGCTCGATGACGTACTGGCCGAGGAGGTCGAAGGCCTCCTTCAGTCGGTCCAGGGCGGTCCGTACGTCCTTGGCCGCGCCGGATTCCGCGCCTTCCCGTCCGCCCCATGCGACATAGGTGCGGGCACCCAGCTCGGCGGCGAGGTCGATGTTGCGGAGCGTCTTGCGCAGGGCGTAGCGGCGGATGTCGCGGTCGTTGGCGGTGAAGGCGCCGTCCTTGAAGACGGGGTGGGTGAAGAGGTTGGTGGTGGCCATCGGGACGATCAGGCCGGTGGCGTCCAGTGCCTGCCGGAAGCGTTTGACAGCCGCCTCGCGCTCGATGCCGCCGGCGCCGAACGGGATCAGATCGTCGTCGTGGAAGGTGACGCCGTACGCGCCGAGGTCGGCGAGGCGGTGCACGGATTCCACCGGGTCCAGGGCGCGGCGGGTGGCGTCCCCGAAGGGGTCACGGCCCTGCCAGCCGACGGTCCACAGGCCGAAGCTGAACTTGTCCGCGGGCGTGGGCCGGCGACTCATCGCGACTCCCTCGATCATTTAGTCAAGGCACTTTACAAATTCTGCCGCGGCCAAACTAATATGCGACAGCACGCCGGGGAACCCCCTGGACCGAGACCATGGATGACGGGCCGCCCGAGGGAGAGTGCACGATGGCCGCACAGGCAGCGGGACCGCTGGTCGTCGGGGTGGACAGCTCCACCCAGTCCACCAAGGCACTGGTCGTGGACGCGGTGACCGGTGCGGTCCTCGCCCGCGGCCAGGCGCCGCACACGGTCAGCGGCGGCGCCGGCAAGGAGAGCGACCCACGGCAGTGGTGGCAGGCGCTGGGTGAGGCGCTGGACCAGTGCGGCGACGCGGCGCGGCAGGCTTCCGCGGTGTCCGTCGGCGGACAGCAGCACGGGCTGGTCACGCTGGACGCGGCCGGCGAGCCGGTGCGTCCGGCCCTGCTGTGGAACGACGTCCGGCCGGCGCCGCAGAGCGAGCGGCTGATCGCGGAGCGGGGTGGCGCGAAAGCCTGGGCGGACCGGGTCGGGAGCGTGCCAGGACCGGCGTTCACGGTGGCCAAGTGGGCCTGGCTGCGCGAGCACGAGCCGGCCGCGGCCGCCGCCACCGCCGCGGTACGGCTACCGCACGACTACCTCACCGAGCGGCTGACGGGCGAGGCCGTCACCGATCGCGGCGATGCGTCCGGGACCGGCTGGTGGGCCTCGTCCACCGGGTCCTATGACGCGGACATCCTGGCGCACATCGGTCTGGACCCCGCGCTGCTCCCCCGGGTGGCGCTGCCGGGCGAGGCCGCCGGAACCGTACACGCCGGTCATCTGCCGCTGCCCAAGGGCGCGTTGGTGGCCGCCGGCACCGGCGACAACATGGCGGCCGCGCTCGGCCTGGGCCTGCGTCCCGGTCTGCCGGTGCTGAGCCTGGGCACCTCGGGGACGGTCTACGCGGTCTCCACCCACCGGCCCGCGGATCCGTCCGGCACTGTGGCGGGCTTCGCCGACGCCCGCGGCGACTGGCTGCCGCTGGCCTGCACCCTGAACTGCACGCTCGCCGTGGACCGGGTGGCGGCGCTGCTGGGCCGCGACCGGGAGGCCGTGGAGGAGGGCGGCGGGGTGGTGATGCTGCCGTTCCTCGACGGTGAGCGCACCCCGAATCTGCCCGGCGCCTCGGGCCTGGTGCACGGACTGCGGCACGAGACCACGGCCGGTCAGCTGCTCCAGGCCGCCTACGACGGCGCGGTGTTCACCCTGCTGGAGGCCCTGGACCGGGTGCTGGACGCGGACGCCGCGCCCGATGCGCCGCTGCTGCTGATCGGCGGCGGCGCCCGGGGCCGGGCCTGGCGGGAGACCGTGCGCCGGCTGTCGGGCCGCCCGGTGGTGGTGCCCGAGGCGCAGGAGCTGGTGGCGCTCGGGGCGGCGGCGCAGGCGGCCGGGCTGCTGCTGGAGGAGGATCCGGCGGCGGTGGCGCGCCGCTGGGGGACGGCGCGCGGCGCGGAGTACGAGGCGCGGCCGCGGGACGACGCCGCCTGGGAGCGGCTGACGGCGACGCTCGCCGACGGCGGGCCGCTGCTGCGGCCATGACCGCGCCCGTGCAGCCGTGGCCCGGCTCAAGTCCGCACCCTTTGGAGAGCTCATGACCGCGCCCGGCGGCGACACCCAGCACGGCATCCGGCGGCGCAATCTGGCCCGGGTGCTGCGGACCGTGGCCGCGCAGGGCCCGGTCTCCCGGCCGGCGGTCGCGGCACGGATCGGACTGACCCGGGCGGGGGTGGCGCCGCTCGTCGACGAGCTGCTACGGGCCGGGCTGCTGGTCGAGACGGGGCGGGCGGCGACCGGCGGCCGGGGCCGGCCGGGCAGTGAACTCGCGGTCAGCGACCGTGGCCCGGCCGGGATAGGGGCCGAGATAGGCGTCGACCACCTGGCGGTGTGCGCGGTCGATCTGCGCGGCCGGGTCCGGGCCCGGGTGGCGGCCGATGCCCCGAACCGGCACCGCGCTCCCGGGCCCGTGCTGCGGCAGCTGTCCGGTCTGCTCTCCGAGGTGACCGGGGAGATAGCCGCCGAGGGACTGCGGCCGGCCGGGCTGACGGTCGCGGTGCCGGGTCTGGTGGCCCGTGACGCGACGACCGTGGTGCACGCCCCCAACCTCGGCTGGCGGGCGGCCGATCTCGCGCCGGGGCTGGCCGGGGCGACGGCCCCGGAGGGCGGCTCGTTCGCCGTCCCGCTCACTGTGGAGAACGAGGCCAACCTCGGTGCGCTGGCCGAACTGTGGCTGGGCGGGGGCACCGGCCGGCCCGCCCCGCCGCCGGACTTCGTGCATGTGTCGGCCGAGGCCGGGATCGGCGCCGCGGTCGTCGTGGACGGCCAACTCCTGCGGGGCGCACGGGGGTTCGCGGGGGAGCTGGGGCATGTGCCGGTGTATCCGGACGGGCCTCCGTGCGACTGCGGCGGCCGTGGCTGTCTGGAGCAGTACGCGGGCGAACCGGCCGTGCTGCGGGCGGGGGGGCTCAGCCCCGAGCGGGCGGCGGCGCATCCGGGGCCGGGTGCCCGTATCGCTCTGCTGGCGCGCCGGGCCGCCGACGGGGACGCCGCCGTCGTCCGCGCCCTGCACGAGGCGGGGACGGCGCTGGGCATCGCGGTCGCCGGGGCGGTGAATCTGCTCGATCCGCAAGCGGTGGTCCTCGGGGGTGCGCTGGCCGGGCTGGCGCCCTGGGTCCTGCCTTCCCTGGAGCGGGAGTTGGCGCTGCGGACGGCCGTCACGGCGGAGAGCGGGCGGGCCGGCGGACCCGTGGTGACGGTGTCCCGGCTGGGCGCCGACGGACCGCTGCTCGGAGCGGCACACGCGGCACTCCAAGGCGTCCTGGACGACCCTCTCCATTCCTGCGCCCCGGCACACTCTCCCCGGAATTGAACCCGCTAAACCTTTCCAGGGAGCGGGAATTCCATGCCACCCCATCGAGCGATTGTGCCGATAAAAACAGCACCACTACCTTCGGTTCGGCGGGCTGCCGCGGAACTGCCTTGAAACGGAGTTTCGGGGCGGGCCGCATCGCACCGTTCGAGGAGACAGGTGGCACTGTGACCATTGCCGATGAATCGCTGCACGGCACCACGGAAGACGCCCAGAATTCCAGCCTGAGTACCACCGCGGCGCGGAATTTGGCGACCACCACCAAAACCGCACCACAGATGCAGGGCATCACTTCCCGATGGCTGCTGCGACTGCTGCCCTGGGTACAGGTTTCCGGTGGCACCTATCGCGTGAACCGCCGGCTGACCTACACCCTCGGCGACGGGCGCATCGATTTCGACACCAGTGGCAGCGATGTGGCGATCATCCCCGAGGAGCTACGCGAGCTGCCCGCCCTGCGGGAGTTCACCGATACCGAGGTGCTGGCGGCGCTCGGCGACCGCTTCACCCAGCACGAATACGCGCCCGGTGAACTCATCGGGGAGGCCGGCGGGCCGGGCGACCGGCTGGTGTTGCTCGTGCACGGCCGGGTGGACCGGATCGGCACCGGCAAATACGGCGAGGACACGGTGCTCGAAGCGCTGGCCGGCGGGGATCACCTCGGCGACGGGCCGCTCACCGACCCCGACGGGACCTGGCAGTTCAGCTATCGCGCGGTGACCCGGGTGACCGTCATGACGCTGTCTTGGCAGGCCGCGCAGGAGATCATCGACCGCTCCCCCGGGCTGCGCGAGCATCTGGCGGCGGCCGGTCAGGGCACCGCGCAGCCGACGAACACGAGCGGGGAATCGGCGGTCTCCGTCGCCTCGGGACACCAGGGCGAGCCCGCCCTCCCCGGCACCTTCGTCGACTACGACGTCACACCCCGGGAGTACGAACTCAGCGTCGCGCAGACCGTGCTGCGCACCCACAGCCGGGTCGGCGACCTCTACAGCGATCCGATGAACCAGGTGGAGGAGCAGCTCAAGCTGACCATCCAGGCGCTGCGGGAGCGTCAGGAACACGAGATGATCAACAACCCCGAGTTCGGGCTGCTGCACAACGCCGACCTCAAGCAGCGCATCCACACCCGCACCGGCCCGCCCACCCCCGACGACCTCGACGATCTGCTCGCGACGGTCTGGAAGGACCCGGGCTTCCTGCTCGCCCATCCCCTGACGATCGCCGCCATCGGGCGGGAGTGCAGCGCCCGCGGGCTCTATCCGACCGCGGTCGATTTCATGGGGCATTCGCTGCCCTCCTGGCGCGGGGTGCCGATTTTCCCGTGCAACAAGATTCCGGTGACGAAGGAACGGACGAGTTCGGTGCTGCTGCTGCGCACCGGCGAGGAGCAACAGGGCGTCGTCGGTCTGCATCAGACCGGAATTCCCGATGAATACGAGCCGGGCCTCTCGGTGCGTTATATGGGACTGGACGACCGGGCGGTCATCAAGTATCTGGTCAGCGCCTATTATTCGGCGGCCATTCTGGTGCCCGATGCGCTGGGTGTTCTCGACGACGTACAGATCGGCCACTGAACGACCTCCGGCGGAAAGGCAGCCGCGCCCGGCAGCGGCCCTTCCCGCCGTTCCTGGCGCGCGGACTATTTCCGTGCACGGCACCGATCTACGCACCGCACCGATCTACGCACAGCACAGACAAGAACAGGTGAGCCTTCCTCATGACCACATCGGTGGACCCGACGTCCGGCCCGCAGACGTCCGCGCCCGAGCAGACCCGCTCCAGCCTGGACACCGCGGCGGCGCGCAAGCTGGCGACCACGACCAAGACCGTGCCGCAGATGCAGGGGATCTCCTCCCGCTGGCTGCTGCGCATCCTGCCCTGGACGCAGGTCTCCGGCGGTGCGTACCGCGTCAACCGCCGGCTTACCCACACCCTCGGTGACGGACGGGTGGAGTTCGTCTCGACCGGGTCCGAAGTCCGGGTGATTCCGGCGGAGTTGCGCGAGCTGGCGCCGCTGCGCGGCTTCGCCGACACCGCGACGCTGGAGGCGCTGGCGGACCGGTTCGTCCAGCGGGAGTTCGCGCCCGGTGATGTGCTGGCCCGGGCGGGCGGGCCGACCGACCGGATCGTGCTGATCGCCCACGGCAAGCTCGACCGTGTCGGCACCGGCAAGTACGGCGACGAGACCGTGCTGGGGGTGCTGGCCGACGGTGACGCGATCGGTGCGGCGGCGCTGCTGACCGCGGACGCGGAGTGGGAGCACTCCGTACGGGCGGTGACCCGGGTGACCGCGCTGACCCTGTACCGCAGCGACCTGGAGGAGCTGCTGGGCCGGTCGGAGTCGCTGCGCACCCACCTCGCGGACATCGGTGCCGCCCTGGTGCCGGCGCAGAACAAGCACGGTGAGGCGGCCATCGAGCTGGCCGCCGGCCATGTCGGCGAGCCGATGCTGCCGGGCACCTTCGCCGACTACGAGCTGTCCCCGCGGGAGTACGAACTCAGCGTGGCCCAGACGGTGTTGAAGGTGCATTCGCGGGTCGCCGATCTCTACAACGACCCGATGAACCAGCTGGACCAGCAGCTGCGGCTGACCGTGGAGGCGCTGCGGGAGCGCCAGGAGCACGAGATGGTCAACAACCCCGGGTTCGGGCTGCTGCACAACGCCGATCTCAAGCAGCGCATCCACACCCGCAGCGGTCCGCCCACACCGGACGACCTGGACGAGCTGATCTCCCGGCGCCGTAAGACGCAGTTCCTGCTGGCGCATCCGCGGACGATCGCGGCGATCGGGCGGGAGTGGAACGCCCGGGGTATCTACCCCACCACCGCGGAGGTCGAGGGCACCACGGTCCGTGCCTGGCGGGGCATTCCGCTGCTGCCCTGCAACAAGATCCCGGTCACCCCGGACCGGACCAGCTCGATTCTGGCGCTGCGGGTCGGCGAGGAGAACCAGGGCGTGGTCGGGCTGCACCAGACCGGCATCCCGGACGAGTACCGGCCCGGCCTGTCGGTGCGCTTCATGGGCATCAACGACCAGGCGGTCATCAATTACCTGGTCAGTGCCTACTATTCGGCGGCGGTGCTGGTGCCGGATGCCCTGGGCATTCTGGAGGACGTCGAGATCGGTCACTGAACCGGCGGGTCCCCGCACCCGGGTGCCGCGTCCGCGCGCGGCCGTCAGCGCCGTCGGCGTGGCACCCGGGTGACGTCCGATCAGGTATCCCGTATCCCTCCTGACCTGCGCCGTTCTGCCTTTGGTCGAGCCATTGGCAGAACGGCCATTCCCTTGGCAGGGCGTGCCCTGTTGCGCATCATGAACGCACCGCATGTGCGTGACATGTACGCGACCACCCCTCGGTCCTTGTCAGGAGTTCACATGGAGCCCGCCCCCCGCCGCCCGGCCCGCCGGCGCCTGCTGACCGGTGCGGCCGCGCTCGCCGCGTCCGCCGCACTCACCCCCCGCACGGCGGGCGCCACCGCCGCCCCGCACCGGCGGACGCCGCACGGCGGCGCCTACCCCCCGGTCCACTGGGTTCCGGCGAACCCGGCCAACTTCACCGCCGCCGACCGCCCCGGGCAGTATCCGGTCGAGCGGGTCGTGGTGCATGTGACCCAGGAGACCTACCGGGACACCCTCAAGCTGTTCAAGGACCCGGCGCACAAGGCGGCCGCGCACTATGTCGTACGGTCCGCCGACGGCTATCTCGCCCAGTGCGTACGCGAGCGGGACGTCGCCTGGCACGCCGGGAACTGGGGCTACAACACCCGCACCATCGGCATCGAGCACGAGGGCTGGATCGACGACCCGACATGGTTCACCGACCCGCTCTACGAGCAGTCCGCTCTGCTCACCGCCGCCATCTGTGACCGGTACCGGATCCCCAAGGACCGGGAGCACATCATCGGCCATGTCGAGGTCCCCGGCACCGACCACACCGACCCCGGTGAGTTCTGGGACTGGGCGCGCTATCTCCAGCTGGTCAACGACGTCTCCTGGCACACACCGGACGACCCGGTCCGGCGACACGACGGACGTTCCGCGGGTCTACGCATTCCTGACACCTCCGGGTCATAGTGAGCGTCTCCGGCGCCTGGGACAGTTGACGTGAGGTCAGGGGGGATCGTGAAGCGGCGATTCGGTCGGGTTCGCGCGATGCTGACGGTGCTGGTGGCATGGGGTGTGCTGGCCGGCGGAGGGGTGGCGGGCGGGGCGCCGGCCGCGGCCGCGGCGACGGATCTCCGCCGCTCCGGCGCCGTGTCGGTGGCACCCGGGGTGGCCTACGGCGAGTTCCGGATGACGCTGCCGCGCGGCACCGTGCACGGGCATCTGCTGACCGTCGATCTGGCCGATCCGCGGGTCACCGTGGATCTGCTGTACCCGGGGGCGGTCGGCGCACGGTCGCCGGTCTCCCAACTGGCCGCGGAGCGCCGGGCGGTGGGAGCCGTCAACGGCGACTTCTTCAACATCACCGAGACCCAGCACCCGGGGGTGCAGCCGACCGGCGCGTCGGTCGGCCCGGCGGTGGCCTCCGGGCGGCGGCTGAAGGGCGCGGTGCCCGAGGGGCAGCGGTTCGGTCCGGCGATGCCGCCCGGTGCGACCACCGAGGACGTGATCGGCGTCGGCTATGACCGCCGCGCCCGGCTGGACCGGCTCACACTGCGCGGTGCGGTGCTGACCGGCCAGGGGGCCCTGCCGCTGCGCGGGCTGAACCAGTACGCGCTGCCGGTCGGCGGGATCGGCGCGTACACCGCGCAGTGGGGTCCGGCGTCCCGGGTGCGCGCCACCTGCGGGACGGACACCGACCGGGCGGCGCCGTGCAGTACGGAGACCGCGGAGGTGACCGTCCGGCACGGCCGGGTGACGGCCCTCGGAGAGGTGCCGGGCGCCGGCGGGGTGGCCGTGGGCAGTGTGGTGCTGGTGGGCCGGGAGGAAGGGGCGCGGCAGCTGCGCGGGCTGCGCCTCGGTGACCCGGTGAACGTCAGCTCGTACCTCGTCGGCCAGGGGCACGGCCGGCTGCGCTGTGCGGTGGGCGGCTTCCCGATCGTGCGGGACGGCGCGCCGCTGGCCGGCCTGGACACCGCCGCCGTGGCGGTGCGTACGTCCGCGGGGATCGGGTCCGGCGGACGGGTGCTGTACCTCATGGCGCTGGACGGGGCGCCGGGCCAGACCGGCCTGACGGTGCACGAACTGGCGGAGCTGATGGCGCAGTTGGGTGCGCGGGACGCGATGGACCTGGACGGCGGCGGGTCCTCGACCCTGGTCACCGGCGACCAATACGGGGCCACGGTCCGCAACCATCCCTCGGGGGGCGCGGAGCGGCCGGTGCCCAATGCGCTCGGGGTGTTCTCCGCCGGGTGAGCGGACGGTGCCGCGACGCCGGCGCCGCGTCCCGGGCGCCGGCGGGCCGCCCTCGTCACGGACGCAGGCTGCTCACCACGTCGGCGGCGCCGGAGAGCCCTTGGTGGATGTCCGGGGCGAGGCTGCTGCTCGCCAGATAGAAGCCGAGCAGCGCGCACACCAGGGCGTGCGAGAACTTGAGCTTGCCGCTGCGCAGGAAGATCACGGCCAGGACCACCAGCAGCAGGACGACCGAGATGGAAATCGCCACGGGACGCACACCTCCTCAACCGCCGCCCGAACGGACGGCAAGGGGTGGCCAGTTTGGCGTATTTCAGGGTATGTCCGGTTCTTGTCCGGGTGCTCCGATCGGGTGGATCACTACGGGTCACGGAGCGGCGGGATGCCGGGACACGGCGGCGGCGCGGGCCGGGCGGCACACCGCCGGCGTGGCGTGGATCACCTCACTCCCTGCAACGAAGTGTGGCGATCGGTCGTCTTAGCGGCCGACATCGCCGCCCTCCCCCCTGCCGACGGAAAGCCCCGAGATGAGCCAGCCCCTTTCCTTCCGCCACCGGACGTTCCGGCGGCGGTGCCCCGCACTCGCCCTGGTCACGGCCGTCGGCGCGGGCACGCTCAGCGCGTGTGCGGGCCTCTCGGCGCCGGCGCCGGTGGCCGACCCGGTGAAGGTGGCGCTGGGGGCGGCCGGCGGCACCAGGACCGTGCAGGCCGGGGACAAGCTGAAGGTGACCGCGGAGGGCGGCGTGCTGACCGAGGTGACGGTCACCGACCCCAGGGGCCGGCGGCTGCCCGGCGGGTTCGGGGCCGATGGCACCTTCTGGACCTCCAGCGCCGAGATCGCCCCGGCCACCAAGTACTCCGTCGTCGCCAGGACCAAGAGCGACCGGGGCGGCGTCGGGGCGGCCAACGAGTCTCTCACCACCGCGCAGCCGGCCCGGCTCAACACGCTGGTGGTCGATCCCGGCACCCAGGACACCGTGGTCGCCGTCGACCGGCTGCTCACCCTCACCTTCGACCACCCGGTGACCGACCGGGCCGCGGTGGAGCGCCGGCTGCGCGTCACCACCGACGACCGGACGACCGGTTCCTGGGACTGGACGAAGAACCGCGACGGCAAGGACCAGGTGACCTGGCGGCCCGCACAGCGCTGGAAACCTGGCACCGAGGTCCGGCTGCGGGCGGAGCTCGACGGGGTGGATTCCGGCGGCGGCCGCTACTTTTCCGGCGACTATGACCTGAACTTCACCATCAGCCGGAGTTGCACCGACTCGGACCTGGGGCGGGTTTGTGGCAAGGTCCACGTGGGTGACCCCGCCGGGATCACCCCGTCCTCCGTACGAGGGAAAGACGACCACACCACCGGGATCGGAGACTGGCACGAGCGGCGATCCCCATGGCGGGCGAAACAGCGCCCTCGCGTCGAGCAGCTGACCCCTTTCAGAGCCTAGTGTGACGGAATGAGCACCGTGCAGGACCAGGATCAACTCACGGGGTGGCGGCGCTTCCGGCGCCGCGTCCCCAATGGCTTCGCCATCATCTTCAGCGTATTGGGGCTCTTTTGTGCCCTGACGGCGCTGATCGGGCCGCTCCGGCGCGGACTCCACCCGGTGATCTACTGGCTGGACACCCTCACCATCCCGGTGGCGCCGAACTTCGCCTATGCGGCCTTCCTCTTCCTTCTGGGCGCGGCGATGACCGCCCGGAAACGGGTGGCGCTGTGGTTCGTGGTGGCCTACATGGTGCTGGTCACCCTGGCCGACGCGCTGTTCCTGGCCGCCGGGTACTGGGAGTTCGCGTTCTCCCTGGTGCTGTGTGCCGGGGCGCTGGTGCTGCTGCTCGTCTCGCACCGCGAGTTCTACGCGATCACCCGGCGCGGTGCGTTCCTGCGCGCCATCCTGGTGCTGGCCGGCGGGCTCGTGGCGGCGGTGCTGATCGGCTGGGGCATGGTGTCGCTGGCCCCGGGCACGCTGGAGGCGGGCGCCGCCAACCGGCTGCTGTGGACGGCCAACCGCGTCTGCGGCGGGCTGGTCGGCGGCCATCTCGTCGAGGGCCATCCGCCGCACTGGATCAGCGCCGTCCTCGGTCTGCTCGGTGCGCTGGCGCTGCTGAACGCGGCCGCCACGCTGTTCCGTTCGCAGCGGATGGAGGCCGCGCTGCACGGTGACGAGGAGGACCGCATCCGGGCGCTGCTGGACCGCTACGGCAGCCAGGACTCGCTCGGTTACTTCGCCACCCGCCGCGACAAGGCCGTGGTCTTCTCCCCCAGCGGCAAGGCCGCCGTCACCTACCGCGTCGAGGCCGGGGTCTGTCTGGCCAGCGGTGACCCGGTCGGTGACCGCGAGGCATGGACCCAGGCCATCGAGGCATGGCTGGAGGTCGCCGGACGGTACGGCTGGCAGCCGGCCGTCATGGGCGCGAGCGAGGACGGCGCCAAGGCGTTCGCCCGCAGCGGTCTGAACGCGCTCCAGCTCGGCGACGAGGCGATCCTGCACGTCAAGGACTTCGACCTGGCCGGCCGGGAGATGCGGGTGACCCGCCAGGCCGTCAACCGCGTCGAGCGGACCGGTGCGACCTTCCGCGTACGGCGCCACTCCGCGCTGACCGACGAGGAGATGCAGGAGGTCATCCACCGGGCGGACGCCTGGCGGGACACCGAGACCGAGCGCGGCTTCTCCATGGCGCTGGACCGGCTGGGCGACCCCGCCGACGGGGAGTGCCTGCTGGCCGAGGCGTTCGACGGTGACGGCAACATGATCGCGCTGCTGTCGTTCGTCCCCTGGGGCACGGACGGCATCTCGCTGGACGTGATGCGCCGCGACCGCTCCGCGCCCAACGGCGTCATGGAGTTCATGGTCGCCCAGCTGTGCGCCCAGGCCGGGGCGATGGGCGTGCGCCGGATCTCGCTGAACTTCGCGGTGTTCCGCTCCGCCTTCGAGGAGGGCGCCCGGATCGGGGCCGGCCCGGTGCTGAAGGTCTGGCGCCGGCTGTTGCTGTTCTTCTCCAAGTGGTGGCAGCTGGAGGCGCTCTACCGCTCCAACGCGAAGTACAACCCGGAGTGGTATCCGCGGTTCCTGTGCTACGCGGACGCCGGTGCGCTGGCCCGGATCGCCCTGGGTTCGGGTATCGCCGAGGGCTTCGTGGACGTACCGAGCCTGGGCGCGCTGTGGGGCAAGGGCCACAAGAAGCGGGTGCTGGCCCCGGCGAGCACCGCCGGTCTGCCCTCGCTGGACGAGCTCGGGCTGGTCAAGGCGGCGCCGGCCACCGATGAGGAGTTGCACGCACAGGAGCTGGCCGCGCTGCCCGAGCAGGTGCGGGTGCGCCACCTCAAGCTGGAGCGGCTGCGCGAGGCCGGCACCGACCCGTATCCGGTGGGCGTGGTGCGTACGCACACCCTGGGCGAGGTCCGCGACGCGTACCCGGACCTCACGCCCGCTGCGCGGACCGGCACGTCCGTCAGCGTCGCCGGGCGGGTGCTGCTCACCCGGGACCACGGCGGGGTGCTCTTCGCGGTGCTGCGCGACTGGTCGGGCGATCTCCAGATCGCGCTGACCCGGGACGGCAGCGGCAAGGAACTGCTGGACGGCTTCGGCTCGGACATCGACCTCGGTGACCATGTCGAGGCGGAGGGCGAGGTCGGCACCAGTGACCGCGGTGAGCTGACCGTGTTCGTCACCGGGTGGCGGCTGACGGCCAAGTGTCTGCGGCCGCTGCCCGACAAGCGGCGCGGGCTGTCCGACCCGGAGGCCAAGGTCCGCCAGCGGTATGTGGACCTGGTGGTCTCGACGGACGCGCGGGACAACCTGCGGGCGCGCAGCACGGCCGTGCAGGCGCTGCGCCAGGGGCTGATCGACCGCGGCTATCTCGAGGTCGAGACGCCGATGCTCCAGCAGATCCACGGCGGCGCCAACGCCCGTCCGTTCCACACCCATATCAACGCCTACGACCTCGATCTGTATCTGCGGATCGCGCCGGAGCTGTATCTCAAGCGGCTGTGTGTGGGCGGTATGGAGAAGGTCTTCGAGATGGGGCGGACGTTCCGTAACGAGGGCATCTCCTACAAGCACAACCCCGAGTTCACGATGCTGGAGGCGTACCAGGCGTTCGCCGACTACGGCGTGATGCTGGACCTGACCCGGGAGCTGATCCAGGGTGCGGCGATCGCCGCGTTCGGCAGCGCCACCGCCCGTAAGGCGGACGGGAACGGCAAGCTCGTCGAGCACGACATCTCGGGGATCTGGCCGGTCAAGACCGTGTACGGCGCGATCTCCGAGGCGCTCGGTGAGGTGGTCGACGCGGACACCGCGCCGGACCGGCTGCGCCGGCTGTGCCATGCCTCGGCGGTGCCGGTGAAGCCGGAGATGGGCCGCGGCGACATCGTGCTGGAGATGTATGAGCGCCTGGTGGAGGAGAAGACCCAGCTCCCCACGTTCTACAAGGACTTCCCGACCGATGTGTCGCCGCTGACCCGGCAGCACCGCAAGGACCCGCGGCTCGCCGAGCGCTGGGACCTGGTCGCGTTCGGCACCGAGCTGGGCACCGCCTACTCGGAGCTGACCGACCCGGTCGAGCAGCGCCGGCGGCTCACCGCGCAGTCGCTGCTGGCGGCCGGCGGTGACCCGGAGGCGATGGAGCTGGACGAGGACTTCCTCCAGGCTCTGGAGTACGCGATGCCGCCGACCGGTGGTCTGGGCATCGGCGTGGACCGGCTGGTGATGTTCCTGACCGGACTGTCGATCCGCGAGACGCTGCCGTTCCCGCTGGTGCGGCGCCGCTGACGGCATCCGGGCCCGGCCACGGCGGGCACCGGACGGCTGAGGCCACCCCCATGTCACGGGGGTGGCCTCAGCCGTTCACGGGCGCCGGTCAGGGGCGGTACCCGGGGTCATCCGGGCGGGTCCTGCCGGTCCTTGCCGCCCGCGGGTCAGCCCGTCCCGCCGCCGGAGCAGCCGGCCGGGGTCGATGCCGCCGCCTGCGAGTACTTCCACTCCGGGTCGAGCAGTTCGGTCTTGAGCTGCTTGGCCGCGGCCGGGCTCTCGACGATGTAGCCGAAGTCCTGGAGCCAGGCCGGGTAGAGGTTCTTGGAGCCGATGTAGAACGCCGAGTCGTCCACCGACACGAGCTTGTGGTGCAGTGCGTAGGGCTTGCCGTCGGCCCAGGTGGCCCGGTCCGAGCTGCGGAACGAGGCGAGCTGGAGGTTTTCGCACATCGCCCGGGACGCCTTCTCGTTGTCGCCGGTGCGGACGACGAGCCGCTTGCGCAGAATGTCGCTGATCTCGTCCAGGGACTTGATCTGCGAGTAGCCCCCGCTGCCGACGGCTCCGCGGTTGGCGGGGTCGCTGACGACGATGCGGACCTTCACCCCGGCGGCCAGCTTGCCCGCGAGGGTGTCGTAGGTCCGGATGTCGTAGCGCGGCAGCGGCGGGCAGGTGCCGTTGAGATCCTGCTGGGAGATCTCGATGTGCTCCCGGGCGCTGCCGATGAGCGAACGCAGCGCGTTCTCCTCGGGGTTGACCGTGTCGTAGTCGCGGTCGTGGTTGGTGTGGTCGGGCAGTCCGACGGTGCACTTGGTGTCGGGGGCCGTGGGCAGGTCGGGGTGGTAGCCCGAGGAGGGGTCGGACTCCTTGATGCCCACGCCGAGACCGCCGACGGCGATGACGGGGACGTCACCGGCCGGTTCGGCGGGGTCGGCGGCGCGGTCCTTCTCCAGGGACGGCATGCAGGAGGCACCGTTCGAGGTGGCGAGCCAGACCTTGGCGGGGTCGGCGGCGTTGCGGCAGGTCCAGTCCCACAGCGTGTCGAGGTACTTCCCGGCCGAGCGGGCGGCCGGCCCGCTGAGCGCCATGTCGACGTCCGACACCGGGTGGTCGGTGTCGAGGTAGTCGTCCTTCCAGCCGTTGATCCCGCCCGTGATGGCCGTCTTCCCGTCGACCACAAGGAGCTTGGAGTGATTCCAGGAGAGCGACGTCTTGGACGTGGTCATCGAGGCGACGTTCAGCGTGACCTTGCCGGCCGCCGGCCCGAGCTTGTCGATCAGGTCGTCGCGGTAGCGGGACGGCACCACATTGAGGTGGTAGACCGGGGCGGCGCCGACCAGGATGCGCACCCGCGGGGAGTGCCCCGCCTCGACGGACGCCTTGAGGCCGGCGACGACGGCGTCCTCGAAGCCGCCGTTGGGGAACGGAGCCAGCGAGGAGATGTCCACGGTGTGCCGCGCGGCGGCGATGTTGCGGGTCATCTTGTCGAGCAGCCGCCGGGTGCCCGCGCGGTCCTTGCAGTGGGCGTCGCCCCAGCAGCCGGGCGTCTGGAGCAGCCAGCCGGCCGGGTCGCCGTCCGGGGCGTCGAGCCGGTTGCCGTCGGTGCGCTCCCACACGGAGCCTTCGAGGCCGGGGGAGGTGTCGTGAAGCGACCGTTCGATGGCGTCCAGATGCGGGGTGGGCGGTGTGTCCGCGGCGTATGCCGTCGAGGCCGGAAGCCCCGCGCACACGGCCGTCAGGGCGAGGGACGCCGGTATGAGGCGGTGGAGGCGGTGAGGAGCCAAGAACTTGCCTTCTTACGGTGACAATGACGAACCGGGCGCCGATCGCACAGCGACGATCGTCCGCCCGGCTTTGGTTGCCACCAGAACGTACCGGCTCCTTCCGCTTCTCTCCGCGCAGGAGTCGATCTTCGCTACACCTCCAGTTCCCGGCGCGGCTTCCGCGGTGCCCCGCGGGTGATTCCGCGGCGGACCGGGCCCAATGGGGGGACGTTCAGAACCAGTTGACGGTGAGCGGGAAGTCGGCGGTGGCGGTGGCGCCCCGGGCGTCGGTGGCGGTGACGGTGACCGGGAGGGTGCCGGTCTGCCAGGGTCTGCCGGTGATACGGCCGCCCGCGGCGTCAAGGGTCAGACCCAGGGGCAGGCCGGTGGCGCGGTAGGTCAGCGGGGCTGTGCCGCCGGTGGCGGTCAGCTGGACGGTGCAGGTCCGGCCGAAGCGGCAGGTCTGCGGGCCGGGGGTGGTGAGGGTGAGGTCGTCGCCGGGCGGTTCGGTGCCGCCGGTGTCGAACACCCCGGTGACGGGGGTGGCGGTGGCGGCGTTGCCCGCGTGGCCGGTGCCGTACATGTCCTCGAAGGTCCGCAGCAGGCTGAAGTGGTTGTAGTCGCCGCTCACCGCGCCCCGTTTGACCTGGGCTCCGTGGAAGACGGTCGCGATCCGGTTGGAGCCGAGGTAGTTGTCCTCGTCCCAGGTCACCATCAGCAGGCTGTTGTGGTCCTTGGCCCATCGGGCGTAGGAGTCGAGGTTGTTCCTGAGCCAGGTGTCGCCGCTGCCGACCGCGCAGTCGTGCATGTCGTTGCACATGTCCGGGATGACGAAGGACAGCGTCGGCAGCTGCGTGAAGTCGTCCTTGGGGAACTGGGCGAAGGTCTTGCCGGAGGCCACCGGGACGTTCTTGAAGGCGAACCAGGGGTTGTGCTTCTGCGCGTAGCGGCCGCTGGAGCAGGTGGTGGAGCCCTCGTTCGGCAGTCCCTCGTTGTAGCTGGCGAAGGTCTTGCCGGCCGCGATCAGCTCCTGGCCGAGGTTGGCGGCGGACATCGACTGCGCGGTGTAGCAGCCGTCGCCGGTGACGCCCTGGGTGGCGCCGGAGAAGAGGTTGAAGTAGTTCGGCTGGCTGGGGTGGGTGAGGGCCTTCATGCCGGTCAGCTCGGCGCCGTCCTGGGCGAGTTGGTTGAGGTAGGGCGCCTGGGCGTTACCCGTGATCTCGCCGTACTGCTTGTTCTCGAAGACCACGATCACGACATGGTCGTAGGACGGCAGCGCGGACCGGACGGTACGGGCGTCCGCCGCGGAGGCGACGGCGAGCAGACCGAGCGTGCCGAGTGTCGCCACGACCGCCCTGCGCAGGCGGATCGCTGTGCGTCTCATCAGGTTCTCAGCTCCGTGTCCGGGGGGGGGGAGGGACGGATAGGGGGCTTCAGTCCTCGCGTCGGGCCGCGTCCGCGACGGCGATCCGCAGAAAGCGCGGTACGGGCAGGTCGCAGCGGCGGCAGGCGTCGGCCACCGCGGCCCGGACCGCCGCGCGCCGGTCGGGCGGCATCAGCAGCAACACGCTGCGGCCCGGCCGCTGTCCGGGCCACGAGGCGGACCAGGCACCGGCGCGCAGGGCGTCGTGGACCGCGGTGGCGAGCGCGGTGGCGGTGGCCGTGGCGCCGCCGGTGGAGCGGCGGGCGGTCACCAGCAGCAGGCTCGGCTGCGGGCCGCCGTCCGGGGCGCGCAGCGGCCGGCAGCTGCCGTCCGGCGCGAGCAGCCGGCCGGGACGGGCGAAGAGCACGGCCCGGCGCAGCGCGTCATCGCCGGGCACTCCGGCCGCCAGCAGCCGCGCCAGCTGTGCGCGGGCCGGCGGGCAGCCGCCCCGGTCGGCGTGCACGGACGCCACCGCCAGCGCGGCCGCGCACTCCAGCGGCTCGGCGCCGGACAGTCCCACGGCCTCCGGCAGGGTGGCGTTCAGGCAGAGATCGGCGCCGTCCCGGCCGATGCCGGCGGCGGCGAGCGTGCGCAGCGCGGCGTACGGGCGGGCCGCCCAGCCGGGGGCGTGGCCGGCCGGTCCGGTGAGCGGGAGTTCGGTGGTCTCCGCCGGGTGGTGGAGCGAGCCGCAGCGCAGCATGCCGTCCTCGCGCGAGGCGACGGCCGCGGCGACATGCCAGTTGGCCGCCGCGACCCAGCCGGTGCGGGGCGCCGTACCGGTGCCGGGCGGAGCGGCGGGCGGGGTGAGCCGGAAGGCGTACGGTGCCCGCCACACCGCTTCGGGCGGGCGGTGGTACGCCGTCGCGAAGCCGTGGGCGAGCAGCCGTACCAGGGGGTCCGCGGTCGCGCGGCGGGCCAGGTCCACCGTGTTCATCCCAGCTCTTTGCGGGCGAGCAGCCGGTAGGCGTTGCCGCCGTCGGTGGCCCGGGCGATCGCGGTGCGCAGGTTGTCGACGGCGAGGGCGGCGGCGTAGCAGGGAACGGCCATGGCCTGTATGGCGCTTCGGGCGGCCAGGCGGGTGCGGGTGGCGGGGACGGTGGCCCAGGGGGCGAGGGGGTCGGGGACGATCCCGTTCGCGGCGAGGGCGACGGCGCCGAGGAAGTCCGCGTTGTTCTGGTGGGCGGGGCCGTGCTGCTCGGCGAGGACGGTGAAGCCCCGGGCCTCCAGGGCCTGTTTGAGGTTGCCGGCCGGCATCAGGTGCTGGTGCTGGGGCTGGAACCAGGGCAGCCAGTAGCGGCCGAGCAGCCGGGCGATCCGGGACTCGGGGTCGGGGAGTTCGATCAGCAGATGGCCGCCGGGGGCCAGGACCTTGACGGCGGCGTCGAGTTCGGCGCGCGGGTCCCGGGTGTGTTCGAGGTAGTGGTGCATGCTCACGGTGTCGTAGCGGCCGGCGAGGCGGTCGGCGAGGTCGGGGAACTGGCCCTGGTAGGCGGTGTCGATCCAGCCGCGCCGTTCGGCCTCGTGGACCCCTTCGCCCATGTCCAGCCCGTCGAAGCGGGTGTCGGGCCAGACGCCGCGGGCGACGTTGCAGAAGTGCGCCCCGGCGGTGCCCACGTCGAGCCAGTCCCTGGGGGTGGTGAAGGGCCGGAGCAGCTCGGCGCGGTCGCGGTAGGTGGCGGTCATCCGGCCAAGCACCAGGGCGGCGCCCTCGCCGCCGAGGCCCTCGTAGAAGTCGCGGTAGTAGAAGTCGAGTCCGTCCGGGGTGAGCCGGGGGTTCTGGAAGACATGGCCGCAGTGGCGGCACTCCTCCAGGGTGAAGCGGCCTGGCTTGCCCTGGAGCAGGTCGGGCATCCGGACCCGTACGACGGGGTCGGGGGCCGCGCACCAGGGGCAGTCGGCGCGGCGGGGTTCGAAGAACCGGTCGGTGCCGGCGGCGAGGTCGGCGGTGTACGCGGCGTGGCGCGCCGGGGCGCCGGCGACACGGGGCTGCTCGGCGGGCGGGGTGGCCAGGGTGCGCAGCGCGGCGGACAGGGAGCGCAGCGGACGGGACGCGGTGGCGCGGGCCAGGCCGGCCGGGCGCAGGCCGCGGGCCGGGCTCAGTACGGCGGCGGGCTGGAGCCAGTACAGGGCGGCCGCCGCCGTGCCCCAACGTGGCGCCGACAGCGCGCACTTCACCAGCAGGGCTAGCCCGGCCAGCTGGGCGGCGGACATCAGGGCCGGCGGCAGGCCCCGGGCGCGGAGCTCCTCGGCGCGCCGGGTGGGGTCGGGGTGCGGTGACCGCAGGCCGGGGGCGATGGCCCAGCCGGTGGCGTCCGGGGCGTACTCCTTGAGGGTGCGCAGGAGGCGGATCAGGCCGGCCACCGACTGCGGCGGCGCCTCGGTGCCGAGCCCGGCACGTTGGTGGATGTCGTCGGCCACCAGCAGGGCGTGGCCCGCGCCGTGGCCCGGCGCGCAGCGGTCCGTGCGGTGGGCGGCCGGGTCGAGCAGCCGGAGCAGGCCGAGGACGCTCTCGGCGTCCAGGTGGGCCGGGATCAGGTCCACGACGCGCAGTCCTTCGCGGGTGGCGTGGGCGACCGCGGCGCGCAGGGTCGCCTCGTCGGCCACGACGCCGGGCGCGGTGATCAGCTGCCAGCCGGACAGCGGGGGCCGGGCGGTGTCGTGCGGCCCGGCGGGGTCGAGCACCGGCAGCGCGGCGAGCCTGCGGCGGGCGCGTACGGTGCCCGCCCCCAGGGCCGTCACGGCGACGGCCGCCGCCCATCGCGTGCGGTGTCCCGAACGGTGCGCTCGCGTCATCTGGCTCACGGTCCCTTCTCGTTGTCGGTCGGGGCGGTGCCGGGTGCGGCCGGGCCGGGGCGCGGTCCGGGCCGCAGCTTCTCCAGGCGGTCGGCGGCGGTGGCGGCGCCGCCCGCCGCGGCGAAGGACGCCTGGATACGGCGGGCCGCACGGCGGTGGGCGGGGTCGTCCAGCACGGCGGACAGGGCCTGGTGCAGCTCGTCCGCACGTGCGCGGCCGAAGCGCACCCGTACCCCCGCTCCGGCCTCGGCCACCTGGCGGGCGACGATCGGCTGGTCGTCGCGTACGGGTGCCACCACCAGCGGCAGCCCGTAGGCGAGCGCCTCGCACACGGTGTTGTGGCCGCCGTGGCACAGCACCGCGTCGAGGTGCGGCAGCAGCTGGAGCTGGGGGACGTACTCCTGGTGCAGCAGGTGCGGCGGGATGTCGCCGGCGAGGTCGCCCGGGGCGGCCAGGATCAGCTGTGCCCGGTCCGCGAGGGCGTCCGCGGCGCGCAGGACCGCGGGGTAGAAGCGGGCGCCCGCCGCGCGGTTGAGGGTGCCCAGCGAGACGAGCACCCGGGCGCGGCCGGGGTCGAGCCGGCGCCACGGGAAGTCGCCGCCGGCCGGGCGGGCGCCGAAGGCGGGGCCGACGAACGCGTAGTGCGGCGGGTACCGCCCGGCGGCGCCGACGGGCCCGGCGTCCTGGGTGCGCTCCGGGCCGTCGTCACCGATGAGCGCGGGGGTGGAGAAGACCAGGACGAGGTGCGGGGAGAAGCGCGGGTCCCAGCCGCCGGGGGCACCGCACTCGGCGAGCAGTGCCGCAATGCGCTGGCTCACCCACTCCCCCACCTTCGGGAAGTCGTCGAACGGCCGGACGATCTCCGCCGAGGTGGTCGCCGAGGTCGCCCAGGGCAGGCCGTGCCGGCGCGCCACCACCGGCCCGGCGAGGGCCTGTTGGTCGGTCACCAGGATGTCGGGGCGGAAGGCTTCCACGGCGGCGTGCACTCCGGGCAGCATGGCGCGGGCGAGCGGGATGAGGGCCTCCGCCCAGAGGAAGCGCAGGGCGGCGATGCCCCGCAGATCGCGCCATCGCGCGCCGCCCAGCTCCTGGCCGCCGGCCGCGTTCCGGTCTCCCGCCGGGTAGAGCCGGGATCCCGTGGGGAGCAGGGGCGTCACGGCCGCGGCGGGGCCGGTCCAGGCGACCTGGTGGCCGCGCGCGGTGAGTTCGGCGGCGACGGCGAGGGTGGGGTTGACGTGCCCGGCCAGCGGCGGGACGACGAACAGCACTCTCATCGGGCCACCGCCCCGGCCGGTGCGCCGAGCCGGCCCAGCAGCGCGTCACACAGCCCCTCGGTGGCCTCGTTGAGCACGGTGTGCCCCACCCCGGGCAGCACACACAGCTCACAGTCCGCCGCACTCAACGCCAACTCGCGTGCTCCTGGGACGAGTTCGGAATGCTGCCCGTAGACGGCGAGGACCGGGCAACGCAGCCGGGCGAAGTCACGGGAGGTGAAGGGCGCATCGGCCGCGATGTCCTCGATGAGGGTGGTGTGGTTGAGCAGGGCGTCGGCGGCGGCGGTCAGCCGGGCCTCCTTGCGCCGCCCGAGTGCGGCCAACTCCCCTGCCAGTGAACGGTGTTCGAGGCCGAGAGCCGCGACGGAGAGGGTGTCGGTCATGTCCTCGATCCAGTCCCCGGTCAGATGGGCCTCGATCAGGACGACGGAGGCGACGAGATCGGGCCGGACGAGGGCGGTGTGCAGCGCCAGCGCGCCGCCGTAGCTGTTGCCGACGAGATGGACCGGGCGGCGGTCGAGCCCCAGGGAACCGAGCAGGGCGACGAGATCGGCCACCGAGGTGGCCCGGTCGTAGCCGGTCAGCGGGCGGTCGCTGCGGCCGTGCCCCCGCTGGTCGTACAGGAGCACGTCGTGACCGGCGCGGGAAACGGGGCCCGCGAGGGTGCAGTAGAAGCTCGACAGGTTGTCCATCACCAGCCCGTGGACGAAGACGACGGTGGAGCCGTCGGGCCGGGGGCCGCCGTGGCCCGGCAGCCGCTGGGTGTGCAGGCGCAGCCCGCCCGCGGGTGTGAGGGCCATGGCGCGGTCAGCTCGCGCAGGCCGGGTCGGCGACGGTGACCCGGTCGATATGGGCGGCGAGTTCGCCGACCGTCATGGCCAGGATCTGGTCGATGTCCTTCTCCGCGAGCAGGCCGAGAAGGTCCACCGAGGTGCCGTAGCGCTGCTGGAGCAGTTCGGCCAGCGCGACGAACTCGATGCTCTCCAGGGCCAGATCGTCATTGAAGGTGGTGGCGCAGGTGATCTCGCCCACGACGAGAAGTTCGTCGCCGACGACGCTCACCAGCATGTCGGTGATCTCGGCCAGGATCGTCCGGGTGCGCTCGGGGAGCGGATCAGCTGCCATGGGTGGCCTCCGTGGGAGTGAGGGTGTCGGTGCCCGTACGGTCCTCGGGCCGCGGCCCGGTCCAGGCGACGACATGGCGCCCGGACAGGTCATCGACCGAGTCGAGGTGGACGAGGTGGGGCCGGCCGTCCGGGGAGACCACCCGGAGCGCGCCGCCCGGTGCGGGCGTCACGGCCCACTCCAGCGGCCGCCGGCCGGGGCCGCCGCCGGCCGCCTTCGCCGCGGCCTGCTTGGCGCACCAGAGTGCGGTGAGCCAGTAGGCGCGGCCGGTGTGCCCGGGCGCATGCCGTGCGTGGAGGTCGTCCGCCAGGCGGCGTTCGGCCGGGGAGAGGGCGATCCGTTCGAGGGCCTGCGGATCGTCGGTGACCCGCTCGATGTCGATGCCGACCGGGCCCGACCGGTGGGCGAGGGCGACGGCGAGCCGGTCCTTGTGCGCGAGCGTGAGATGGAGGCCGTGGGCAAGCGGGCCCTCCGGGCAGGGGCGGCCGTGCCCGTCGGTGCCGATCCGGATCTCGGCCGGGAAGACGGGCCCCGCACCCGACTCCCACAACAGTTCCCGCACCGCGTCCTTGGCCGCGATCCGGCCCAGCAGCCAGGGCGCGCGGGCGCGCGGCGCACACCCTTCGTAGCGGGCCCGCTCGGCCGCGCCCAGATAGCGGCGCATCACCAGCTCCTGCGAGGCCGGGTCCGACCAGCGGCGCCGGGCCAGACACCAACCGCCCGGACGGGGCTCCCCGATACCGCACACCTCCGGGGTGAACTTCATCGGCCACACCCGCTCATCGGCACCGAAGCGCCGGTACGTCCAGCCCTCCAGACGCGCCCACACACGGCCGTCGGCGCCGCACAACTCCACCTCGCCGCGCACCGAACCGCCCCTGACCTCACGGATCCGGGCGGTGGCCGCCAGCAGCGCGCCCGCCCGGGGCGGCGGGCCGTAGAGCCGTACGCGTTCCAGGGACGCGGGGAACACCAGCCGGTCGCCGCTCAGTTTCAGCTGCATCCAGTGGCCGAGGAGCTGCCCCGCGGCGTCCAGCAGGGCACCCGGGGCGGGCAGGGCGCGCAGCGTGCCGCGGATGCCGTCGGCGGCGAGCGTACTGACCTCGTGGACCCCGGCGAACGCGGGCCCGTGGAACATCCACCGGTCCCGGTAGAGCGCCTCCGCACTCACCGGCGCCGGCCGCCCCGCCGTCAGGCCCGCGGGGTCGGGGGGCGGCGGAGCCGGGTGCCGCGCCGCCAGGTGGACGGTGACGGCGGCGTAGTCCCCCAGACTCACCCGCACCCGGCCGTCCCCGTCGGGGGTGGCGCTCACCGGCAGGTCGACGGGCGGCGCAACGGCCAGCCAGCGCAGGGCCCGTACGTCGGAGTAGCCGGTGACCAGGCCCCCGGGGCACACCTCCCGGGCCGCCTCGGCCGCCAGCTCCAGCAACGTGGTCATGGGGACGACGGGGAACCGGTCAGCGGGCTCGGGCCAGCCCTCGGGCTGAAGGTAGACGCAGTGGTCACGGACGTAGGGGAGGGTCTCGAGGGAGAGGGGGCGGTGGGTGTGGTGGGGGGTGGGGGGTGGAGCGGGTGTGGGTGCCGCATGGGCGGTGGGTGGGGTGGGGGGTGAGGGGAGGGACGTGGTGGCAGCAGCGGCAGCCACGGTCCGGGCGGCGGCCCGGGCTTCGGCGAGGACCGCGTCCAGGGCCTGTTGGAGCGGTTCGGCGGCGGTGGGGCGGGGGTGCGGCAGGGCTTCCTCGCCCCCTTGGAGGTGCGGTAGCGCCTCCTCGCTCCCTCCGCCTCGGAGGTGCGGTAGCGCTCCCCCGCCCCCTCCCCCTCCTCCCCCTTCGGGGGAGGGGGCGGGGGTGGGGGCGGGGGGTGGGGGCGAGTCGGCAGGCACGAGCGCCAGGCCGCCGGGCGTCCCTCCGCCGAGGCGGACCAGCGGCGAGTCGAGGTCGAGCCGTACCGCCGCACCGGCTCCCGCCGGAACCGCTGCGGGGCCGGTGACCCGGTTCCCCGCGTGGTCCCGCGCCCGGGCCGTGGGGCGGCTGTCACCGGCCGGGGCGGGGCCTCGCGACGGTGCCAGCCGGTCCCACCGTGGGTTCAGCCCCTCGGTCCACAACGCGGCCGCCAGTCTGCGGAGTTGGGCGGGGCCGTCGCGGCGGGGGTCGGCTGCCGCGACGGCGAGATGGTCCTGGCCGTGGAGGGTGTCGGAGACGAAGCCGGTGAGGCTGCCGGCGCCTGCCTGGACGAAGGCGCGGACGCCCGATTCGTAGAGCCGCCTGGTCAGCTCCTGGAAGCGGACCGGTTCCAGGAGGTGCCGCAGTACCAGCCGGCGGATCGCGGAAGGGCCGTCCGGGAAGGGGGCGGCGGTCGTCGCCGACCATACGGGGAGCCGCTGGTCCCGTAGCGGCAGGGCATCGAAGGCGGTGCCGGTCTGATGGAGGTAGGGCGCCCACATCGGGGTGTGGAAGCCGGAGCGGAAGGGCATCTCCTGGGCCCGTACGCCCTGGCCGGTGAGCCTGCGGACGGCCTCGGCCAGCGGCTCCGGCGCTCCGCAGATCACCGACTGGTGCGGGCAGTTGTCATGGCTGACCGCGATCCGCTCCAGGCCCGCGAGCGCGGCGGCCGCCTGCGGGGCGCCGCAGCCCAGGGCCGCGTAGACCAGGTCGGGTACGGCGAGCGAGCCGGGCCGCAGCGAGTCGAGGAAGGCGTCCACGGCCTCGGGCGGATACATTCCGGCGACCACCATGGCGGTCCACTCGCCGAGGCTGTGGCCGGTCAACAGGTCGGGGGCGAGGCCCAGTTCGTCCAGGGCGCGGGCGAGCAGGCGGCCGACGGCGAGACTGTCCACGGCGCGTTCGACCAGACCGGTGCCGCCGGAGACCGCGGGCCGGGGCAGGGCCAGCCGGTCTGCGAGGTCGTCCACCCGGGGCGGCGGCTCCGCCTCCAGCCCCGGGAACAGGAAGGCGAGCCGCGCGCCCTCCTGCCGGGCGTACGGGCCGAAGAACGGGGCCGGGGTGAACCACACCTCGCCCCGGCCCCGCCAGGGCAGGCCACGGGCGAGGATCTTGGCGGCGAGGGCGCGGCGCTGCGGGGTGGGGTCGAGGAGGGCGAGCCGGCAGGGGCCGTCGTCGTGCGCGGGGGCCCCGGTGGTGTCCTCGGTGGTGCCGCGCACCTCCATGTCCCGTAAAGCGTCGGCTAGTTGGGCGGGGGTGTCCGCAGCGAGCAGGATGGCGCGCTCCGGCTCGGCGGTGCGGAGCCGAGGCGTCCGCTCGGCGGTGCGGAGCTGAGCCGCCCCCTGCACCGCCCGCTCGGCCGTACCGAGCTGAGCCGCCCGCTCGGCCGTACGAAGCTGAGCCGCCCCCCGCACCGCCCGCTCGGCCGCCCACAGCGGAGGCGTCCCGTGTGGGGCCGGCGCCGCCGGGGTCCGTCGGCCCGGGGCCTCTTCCAGGACGGTGTGGGCGTTGATGCCGCCGAAGCCGAAGGCGTTGACGGCCGCGCGCAGCGGTGTCCGGCCGGCGTCCCACGGCTCGGCCTCGGTGACCGGACGCATTCGGGTCCGTGCCAGGCCCTCGTGCGGTTCGTCCAGATGCAGGGTCGGCGGCAGCGTCCGGTGGTGGACGGCGAGTGCCGCCTTGATCAGTCCGGCGATCCCGGCGGCCTGCATGGTGTGGCCGAGCATCGACTTCACCGAGCCCAGGCCGACCGGCGGAAGGCCGGCGCGGGGTGTGCCGAACACCCGGGCCAGGGTGTCGAGTTCGATGCCGTCGCCGACCGGGGTCCCGGTGCCGTGGGCCTCCAGCAGGCCGAGCGCCGCGGGGTGTGCGGGGTCGAGCCCGGCGCCGGACCAAGCCTGCGACAGCGCGCTGATCTGGCCTTCCGGCCGCGGGCTCATCAGGCCGGCGGCGCGGCCGTCCCCCGCCACTCCCGTGCCGCGGATGACCGCGTACACCCGGTCGCCGTCGCGCTCGGCGTCGGCCAGGCGCTTGAGGAGGACGACACCGGTGCCTTCGGAGAGCAGGGTGCCGTCGGCCCGGCGGTCGAAGGGACGGATGTGCTGGGTGGGGCTGAGCGCCCGCAGCTGGGTGAAGACGCTCCACAGCGTGGCGATATGGCAGTGGTGCACGGCTCCGGCGACCATGAGGTCACAGCGGCCGGCGGCCAGCAGATCGACGGCCTGTGCCACGGCCAGCAGGGAGGAGGCGCAGGCCGCGTCGAGGGTGTAGGCGGGGCCGCGGAAGTCCAGTCGGTTGGCGGTGCGGGCGGCGGTGAAGCTGGGGACCAGGCCGATGGAGGCCTCGGGCTGTTCGGGGCCGAGGCTCGCCTGGAATGCCTCCCGTACGGCCGCGATCCTCGACTCGTCCAATTCCGGAGCGAGTTCGCGCAGGGTCACGGCGAGCTGATGGGCCGTACGGACCCGCTGGTCGAGCCGGGCGGTGGCGACGCCCATGAAGCCGCCGCGGCCGAGGATGACGCCGATACGGGAGCGGTCGGCGGGCAGCCGCTCTTCACCGCCCGCGTCGGCGATGGCGTCGGTGATGGTGCGCAGGGCGAGCAGCTGATCGGGCTCGGCGCCCCGGACGGCGGCGGGCATGATGCCGAAGCGGGTGGGATCGAAGGCGGCCGGCCCGTCCAGGAAGCCGCCCCGGCGGCAGTAGAAGCGGTCGCTGCGGGCGGGGCCCTGGGCGGCCCGCGGGTCGTAGTAGATCTCCGGGTCCCAGCGGCCGGGCGGCACATCGGTGATGCAGTCGGTACCGGCCACCAGGTTGCGCCAGTACGCGGCGAGGTCCTCGGCGCCGGGGAACAGCGCCCCCATGCCGACGATCGCGGCGTCCGTGGGCCGGGGCCCGGTCTGCCGGGCGGGCCCCTCACTCATCGCCCGTCCTCTCCCCGCCGGCCTCCGCCGCCAGCACGACCTGGGCCGCCGTACCGTGGGCCAGTTCGTCCAGGAGGGCGTCGGCCGCGGCGTCGGGATCCAGGAGCGGGATGCCCCGTCGGGCGTAGGCGCGCGCCAGTTCGGGGGTGACCATGCCGCCGCCCTCGGCCGCCCACGGGCCCCAGTCCACGGCCAGGACGCGCCGGGACGAGCGGGCCGACCAGGCCGTGGCGAGGGTGTCCAGGGCGTCGTTGGCGGCGGCGTAGTCGGCCTGGCCGCGGTTGCCGAAGACCCCGGCGACGCTGCCGAAGAGGACGAGGAACCCGGGGTCGTCACCGACTGCGGACAGCAGATGGCGGGCACCGTCGACCTTGGTGGCGAAGACCCGGGCGAACGAGGCCGGGTCCTTGTCGCGCAGCAGCTTGTCCGCCAGGGTGCCGGCGCCGTGCACGATCCCGTCGAGGCGGCCGTGCCGGGCCCGGATGTCCCGCACCACGGCGTGTACGGCGGCTTCGTCGCTGACATCCGCCGCGTGGTAACGCACCGAGGCGGCGAACGGGGCCAGGGCGGCGAGGGTGGCGGTGATCTCGCGGCGGGCCAGCACTGCGCCGGCGGCCGCCTCGATCTCGGCGGGTCTGCGCAGCCCTTGGGCGAGCAGCGCGGCACGCAGCGCGATGCGGTCATGGGCATGGGCGAGGGCCGGGTCCTCAGGGGTCTCCATCAGGGGCGTCCGGCCGAGGAGTTCGATGTGGCACCCGTGCGCGCGGGCCAGGGCGAGGGCCGTACGGGCGGTGATGCCGCGCGCCCCGCCGGTCAGCAGCACCACGGAACCGGCGCCGAGCGACGGCCGGCCGGGGTCGGTCCGGTCGTCCGGCAGGGGCGTGGGGACGGTGCGCAGGGTGGTGCGGGTGCCGTTGGTACGGCCGATGACGACCGGCTCCCCGGGGGCGCAGAGTTCGGCGAGGAGGTGGGCGGCAATGCGTTCCGGGCGGTCCTTGGGGTCGAGGTCCACGGCGCGGATCAGGACGTCGGGGTATTCGAGGGCGGCCGTACGGGCGAAGCCGCGCAGCCCGGCACCGGGCAGCGGGTCGGGAGCGTCCGCGGTGGCGTCCTGGCCGAAGGTGCCACCGGCCGCGGTGGCCAGCAGCAGACGGCGGGCCCCACCGGTCAGGGCGGCGCGCCATGCCGCGAACTGTCCGGGCAATGCGGCGCCGCGGCCCGCCCGCAGGGCGCTCAGGTCCACCACTCCGCCGGTCCCGTCGGCGGCGCACCCTTCCAACCGCTCGGCGGGGACGGTGCGTACCCGTGCGCCATGGCTCTCCAGCAGGGCCGTGAGGGCCAGCGCCACGCCCTGACCGTCCTCCACCACGACGAAGTCGCTGCCCGCCACCACCTCGGCGGGCGGCCTTGCCGCGGGCGGGCCGAGCGGGGTGACCCGGACCAGGGAACGGGTGGGGCGCAGCGGCACCGGGCCGACGTCAGATGCCTCCTCCGGGGCGAAGGGTGCTCCGGTGGCGGGCGCGGACGCTGCGGGCTGCACCGGCGCGGCCGGAGCTACCTGAGCGACCGGGGCGGGCCCGGCTTCGGCCGGCCCGGGCACGCTTTCGGCCGGCGTCGGCGGAGGCTCCGGGCGGGCGGCGGCGATCCAGTCGACGATGCCGCTGATGGTCTTGACGCGGGCGAGCTGTTCCACGGCCGACTCCATGGCCCCGTCCGCGTCCTGCGGCAGTCCGATCCGGTCGGCCAGCGCGCCGACGATCTCCACGCGCTTGATGGAGTCCACCGAAAGGTCCGCCTCCAGGTCGAGCCCGGCGTCGAGCATCTCGTGGGGGTAGCCGGTCCGCTGGTGGATGATCTCCCTTACGGCATCGAGGAGTTCGGCGGGGCTTAGTGGCCGTGGGCCGGTGGCGGGAGGCTGGGCGGCGGCGGTGTCGGCGGCAATCACGGGCCCGCCCCCAGCTCCGACCCCATCTCCGACCTCGGCCCCGGCCCCGGCCCCGGCCCCGGCCCCGGCAGCCTCGGTATACGGCGGGCCGCCCCACTCCTGCACGGAAGCCGACTCGACCGGCCGGACGGGCGCAGGAGCCTCCCCCAAGTACCGCAACACCACATCCCGTTGGGATGCCACCAGCTCCCGCGTCGTACGCAGATACTCCAGCACGGCGTCGCGCCGGGCGGCGTCCCCGGCAGCCGCACCGCCACCGGCAGCCGCACTGCCACCGGGGGCCACACCGCCACCGGCAGCCGCACCACCACCGCCGACCGCTGCGCTCTCCCCGCCCACCATCCGCACCACGCCCTCCTCGCTCCGCCGGGTGTCCACCCGCCCGGTGTCCACCCGCCGGGCCGGGCGCAGTCCGCCAGGCAGGCAGGCGCCGTCGGCGGTGCGCACCGTGTGGCCGTTCACCAGCCACCCCGGGCGGCGGGGCGGCGCGTCGGGCAGGAGTTGCGCGCGGCCGCGGAACAGCGCCTCCGGGTCGACCGGAACCCCGGCCGCGGCGAGCCGGGCCAGGACGTGTGGCAGCCGGGCCAGCCCGGACTCGCCCGGTACGTCCAGCGCGAGGGCGGTGTGCGCACGTTCGCCCAGGATCTGCCCGACCAGACCGGTGAGCACCCGGCCGGGACCGGCCTCCACGAAGGTGCGCACCCCGGCGGCGTACATGTCCTCGATCTGCGCGACGAAGCGCACCGGCGCGGCGACCTGGCCCGCCAGGGTGTCCCGCACCGCGGACGCCTCGCGGGCGTAGGGGCGCGCGGTGGCACCGGACCACACCGGGAGGGCGGGCGCGGTGACCTCGGTCGCGGCCAGTTCGGCGGCGAGTGTGTCGCGGGCGGCGGTGAGTTGCGGGCTGTGGAACGCGCAGGCGACGGGCAGCCGGCGCGCCTCGGTGCCGGCCGTGCGCAGCGCCGCCACGGCCGCTTCCACGGTGTCCGTGGGGCCGGAAATCACGCTCTGTTCGGGTGCGTTGTGGTTGGCGACGACGACACCGGTGTCGCGGGTCAGCTCCTGTACCCGGTCCGGTGCGGCCACGACGGCGGCCATCGCGCCGGGGTCGTCGCCGGCGGCCGAGAGGATCGCCTCGCCGCGGCGCGCACTGAGCCGGAGCAGCGCCGCGGTGTCATAGGCGCCCGCGGCCCACAGGGCGGTCAGCTCGCCGTACGAGTGTCCCGCCGTGCAGTCGGGGCGTACTCCGAGGCTGGTGAGCAGCCGGTGTGCGGCGGCGGAGGCCAGGCCGAGCGCCGGCTGGGCGACCCGGGTGTCGGTGAGGGCGGTCTGCTGGGCGGCCCGGTCCTCGGGGGTGAAGGCGGCGGGCGGGAACATGGCCGCGACGCAGTCCGGATCGGCGGCGTCCAGCAGGCCGCGCAGCGCCGGGAAGGCGAGGAACAGCTCGCCGAGCATTCCGGTGCGCTGGCTGCCCTGGCCGGGGAAGAGGAAGGCGAGCAGCCCGGGGTCGGCGTCGCGGAGGCGCGGGTGGACGCCGTCGGTGGCGGTGAACCGGCGGGCGGGGACCAGCTTGGCGGCGAGATCGTCGAGATCCTCGGCCACCACGCAGACCTGGACCGGCCCGTCCGCCGCCGCGGTCTCGGCGGCCAGGTCGCGCAGCGGCCACGGGCGTCCGGCCTGGTCGTTCGCCGCCAGCCGCGCGGCGAGACGGTCCATGGCGCGTACGGCGGCGGACCGGTCGGCGCCACGGAAGCAGAAGAGCTCGGCGGGCCAGTCCGTGAGGGCGTGCGCGGGTTCCGGGGCGCCGTCGTAACCGGCGAGCACGGCGTGGTAGTTGGTGCCGCCGAAGCCGAAGGCGCTCACTCCCGCGATACGGCGTGCCACGGGGACCGGCCATGGCCGGGCGCGTCCGGTGTCGAAGCGGAACGGGCCGGTGTTCGCCTCGGCGGGCCGCGTCAGATGGAGGGTCGGCGGCCGCACTCCGGCGTGCACCGCCCGCGCTGCCTTGATCAGTCCGGCCAGGCCGGCGGCGCATTTGGTGTGCCCGATCTGCGACTTGACCGAGCCGAGGGTACAGCTGCCCGGTGCCGCGCCCGCGGCCTCGAACAGCTCGGTGAGGACGGCGAGTTCGGTGGTGTCGCCGACGACGGTTCCGGTGCCGTGGGCTTCGAGGAGGCCGACGTGCGCGGGGCTGATCCCGGCCCGGTCGTAGGCGCGTTCCAGGGCCCGTCGCTGGCCCTCGGGCCGTGGGGCGGTCAGCCCGAGGGACCGGCCGTCGCTGGAGGTGCCGACCGCTTTGACGACGGCGTAGATCCGGTCGCCGTCCCGTTCGGCGTCCGCGAGGCGTCTGAGGACCAGACAGCCGACGCCCTCGCCGAGCGCGATCCCGTCGGCCGCCGCGTCGAAGGGCCGGCAGCGGCCGGTGGGGGACAGTGCCTGTACGGAGGCGAACATCAGGTAGTCGTTGATGCCGTTGTGCAGATCGGCGCCGCCGCACAGCGCCATATCGGCGTCGTGGTCGCGCAGTTGGCGGCAGGCCAGGTCGAGTGCGGCGAGTGAGGAGGCGCAGGCGGCGTCCACGGTGCAGTTGGCGCCGCCCAGGTCGAGGCGGCTCGCGATGCGTCCGGCGATGACATTGGCGAGCACGCCGGGGAAGGAGTCCTCGGTCAGCCGGGGCAGCTCGGCGTCGAGGGCGGGCGGCAGGTCGCCGAGGTAGGCCGGGTGCAGGGCGCGCAGCCCGTAGGCGCCGGCCAGTTCGGTGCCCGCCTCGGCGCCGAACACCACGCTGGTACGGGCGCGGTCGAAGTCCCGGCCGGCGTATCCGGCGTCCGCCAGGGCCTTGGCGGCGGCGTCGAGGGCGAGCAGCTGCACCGGTTCGATGCCGGTGAGGGAGGCCGGGGGGATGCCGTGGGCGAGGGCGTCGAAGGGGAGCGGGGGCAGGAAGCCGCCCCAGCGCGACGGGGTGCGCTCGCCCGCCCGTGCGGGGTCCGGGTCGTGGTAGGTGGCGGCGTCCCAGCGGTCGGCGGGCACCTCGGTGACGGAGTCGACACCGGTGACCACATTGGACCAGTAGCGGGCCGCGTCGGGCGCGCCGGGATAGCAGCAGGCCATGCCGACGATGGCGATGTCCAGCGGCGCCGCGTCCCGCTCCGGCTGTCCGGCCGGTGGCCGGAACTCCCGGGCCTGCTCGGCGAGTTGTGCGGTGGCGCCGTCGGTCACGGCGGTGTGCAGCGCGGCGACGGTGGTGGTGGCGCGGCGGGCGGTGGCGGCCTGGCCCAGCATGTACAGGCCCTCCCGGCGCTGGTCGCGTTCCCCCACGGGCGCGGGCGGCCCGCCGTCGGTGTGCCGCAGGCCCTTGCTCGCGATCCGCAGCCGTCCGAGGTTGCGCCGCTCCAGCTCCTCCCAGCGGGCCCGGGGGTCGGTGCCGTGAGCGGCCAGGCGCCGGTCGGCCGCGGCGAAGTCCTCGGTATAGGCGGTGTCGGCGCAGCGAGTGGCGTGTCCCGGGGCAGTCCGCAGCAGTACGGTCCGGTCGCAGGCCAGGGCGGTGTCCTGGAAGCCGGGGAGGACGGCGCCGGTGGCCACGGCCTCCTCCGTGAAGAGGTAGGCGGTACCCATCAGGACGCCGATACGGGCGCCGAGTTCGGCGAGCGGGGCGGCGGCGGCCGCGGCCATGGCGGCCGAGCGGGCGTCGTGGATACCGCCCGCGAACAGCACGTCCAGCCCTTCGGCCGTCCCGCCGTGCGTACGGGCATGTACGGTCAGCCGCTCGATCTGCTCGTCCCACAGGGGGAAGCTGGCCCGGGGGCCGATGTGTCCGCCGCACTCCTGTCCTTCGAAGACGAACCGGCGGGCGCCTTCGGCGAGGTAGCGCTCCAGCAGTCCGGGCGCCGGGACATGGAGGTAGGTCCGGGTCCCGGCCGCTTCGAGGGGCGCGGCCTGGGCGGGCCGGCCCCCGGCGATCAGGGCGTACTCGGGGGCGAACTCGGCCACCGCGGCGAGCTGTTCGCGTCGCAGTCCGGGCGGGGTGAAGCCGAGCAGGCCGACGCCCCAGGGCCGTTCGCCCAGCCGCTCGGCGGTCTCGGCCAGCAGCCGGCGGACCTGTGTGCCGTCCATGACGGCGAGCGCGAGAAAGGGCAGCCCGCCCTCGTCGGCCACGGCCGCGGCGAACGCGGCCTCGTCGCTGACCCGGGTCATCGGCCCCTGGGCCACCGGGAGATGGCGGGCGCCGGGGCGGGGGGCGAGCGGGCGCAGGCGCGCCGCGGCGTCGAGATGACCGGTGAGAGCGGCCCGTACGGCCTGCACGATGCCGCCGGTGGTGCGGTGGCGGGCGGCAAGCCGGGCGGCGAACGCACCGTCCTGGCCGATGGGGAGCAGCTGGGTGCGCAGGTCCCGGGCACCGAGGCGGGCGGCGATCCGGGCGGGATCGGCGTCGGTGGCGGGGCCATGGCCGGCGGCGGGGCCGGGGTCGGTGGCGGGGCCGGTGGTTCCGGCCTCCGCTCCCCCGCCGTCCGCTCCCCCGTCCTGCGCCTCCCCGGCTTCGCCGCCCACCACGGGCGGGCGGAGGTCCGGGCGGGAGAGGACCCGGTGGCCCGCGACGAGGGTGGTCTCGCTGCCGTCCATGGCGCGGATCGCGGCGGCGACCGCCCGGGGCAGCCGCTCCTCGCCCTCGGTGGTGAGCGCGAGCTGGGAGTCGAGCAGCACACCGGCCGCCCCGCCGGCCACGGCCGCGGCGGCGGTGTGCGGGCCGATGCCCCCGGCTGCGAGGACGGGGACGGTCACGGACGGGTCGGCCAGCAGGCGCTGGAGCAGGACACAGGTGGTGAGTTCGCCGACCCTGCCGCCCGACTCATGGCCGCGGGCGACGAGCGCGGTGGCCCCGGCGGCACACGCTGCGGCGGCCTCCTCAGGGGTGGTGACCTCGGCCCAGACGCGGCGCCGCCCACCGTCGGCCCAGTCCGCCGGCCGCCCGGGTGCCGGGCCGTGGGCGGCCTCCGGCTCGGCGGCGGCCCAGGCCCGTGGGTCGGCGAGCAGCACGGTGTCGACCGTCACGGGCAGATCGGCGGGCGTCAGCGGGCACCCCACCGGTATCCGTACGCCGTGGGACAGCCCGTCGAGCCGGGCGAGCGCGGCGTGCGCCGGGCCGGGGTCCCGGCCGAGGTCCAGCAGGCCCAGCGCGCCCGCGCGGGCGGCCGCGAGGACGATCCGCTCGCCCGGTTCCTCGAACGGCGAGAGCGCCACGACGAGATCGCGGCCGGCGGCCTCGGGCCCGGCGGGAGCGGTCCCCGGGTGTGCGGCACCGGCGGTCCGGGCGGCAGCGGCGGGCCCGGAGCCGGAAGGCCCGCCGGACTCCGGACCGTCGGGCGGAGCGTCCGGGCCGGTAGTTCTGGAAAGGGGGGTGCCGGGGAACGGGGGCCGGGGGACCACGGGCGCTCCTTCTGCCGGGGGCGAACACGCTGACCACTGCCACCTGCGGTAACCAGCGGTAGCCACCGCTGATGCCGCGTTGCATCGTGAGGCCACCCCCGTGCACTGTCAACGCAACTGCAACAGGCAGTTGTTGAATGCGCCAAGGTCACGACGGCGGCCCCCGGACCACCCCGTGCCCCCGCCGCCCCCGCACTGACCTGCGCTTTACTGCCCCGCGCCGCCGCCGTACCGGGCCCGCCGGGCCGCTCCGCCGCCGCGTCGGCGACCGAAACCCGCCCCCCGGTCCCTCAACCCGCCCGCAGCACCCCGGGGACAGTGTGCGAGCGCGCTATGCGAGCTGATTTTGCTTGAGCTCCAGCTCGCACCAGACCGTCTTGCCGACGCCGAGTACGTGGATGCCCCAGCGGGCCGAGAGCGTGCGGACGATCAGTAAGCCGCGGCCGTGCGACGCGTACGGCGGGAGCTCGCTGACGCAAGGGAGGCATTCGCCGCGGGCGTCGGTTACGGCGATGCGGAGTACGGAGTCGGTGTGGGTGAGGCGTACGCGGAAGAGGCGGCCGCGGACGCGGGCGTGGCGCAGAGCGTTGGTCGCCAGTTCGGAGACCAGGAGTTTTGCGTCGTCGGCCAGTTGGTCGTGGCCCCATTCGGCGATGAGGCGGGCGGCGCGGTTACGCGCCAGGGCGATGCTTTTGGGGCGTGGGGTGTAGTCGAGCACGTCCTCATGGAGGACCACTTCTGCCGGGTTGGGATGTGGGGCGATCATCTTTGGCCACCTCCGGTTCAGGGCAGGAGGCAGCCGTCACCGACTGGTCTCGCTGCGCGAGCGGTTCACTACGCAAGGTAGGCATTCGAGCGAGATCGTTTCAATTCACCTTGGGGTAATTAACCCGCGCGAGTTGCGAGCTCCGTACGGCCGGCGCCAGACTGCTCGCGTGACAGCAAGCCAGCCAATGCAGGGAAACAGCACGTCAACTGTCCTGGGTCGCAGGCTGGGTGGGGAACTCACTCGCCTGAGGACAGCAGCTGGTCTGACGCAAACTCAGGCCGCCAAGACGCTCAGCGCTTCCACCAACAAGGTCGCGAAGATGGAGGGCGGTTGGGTCCCCATGCGCGACCCGGACATCCGCGCCTTGTGTGCGCTGTACGGCGTGGACGAACCAGCTGCCGTGGGCGGGCTGCTTGAGGTGGCGCGCGTCGATCGCGAGCGGCGTAAGGCCAAGGGCTGGTGGAACGATGCGCCCTTCTCTCCCACGATGAAGGAATACGCAATCTTGGAGAGCGCGGCGACGGCCATCAGGACGTGGCAGCTCGCCTTCATCCCGGGGTTGCTGCAAACCTCCGATTACGTGCGCGCGCTGAACTCGGACGATCACTTCGTGACCGCACGATTGGCACGACAGCGCCGCCTCGTCGACAACCCTCCGCTCCGTCTATCGGCGGTCCTCCACGAGGGCGCGCTCCGGACTCTCGTCGGCGGCGCGGACGTGATGCGCGGGCAGCTCGAAGACCTCACTGCCGTCTCCCAGCTCCCGAATGTCAGTGTCCGCGTACTCCCGTTCAGCACAGGAGCCCAACTTGGTATGGGTTGCGGCTTCAGCGTCATCTCATTTGCCGAACCCGGAGCGATGGACGTGCTCTACAAGGATGTCCCGCTTCATCCGCTGTGGCTCGAAGGCGGAGAAGGGGCTGCTCAACATGATGAACTGTTCGAGAGAATCGCACAGCATGCCCTCAGGGAGGGTGATTCGCGAGCGTTCATCAGCAGCCTCAGCAAAGAACTGTGAGCCATGACCGATTACAGCTACCGCAAGTCCAGCTACAGCGATCACAAGGAAGAGTGCGTGGAGGTGGCCACCAACATCCCGGGCACAATCGCCATACGCGACTCCAAGAACCCCGCAGGCCCCATACTCCAGCTGGCCCCGGACACCTGGACCGCCTTCCGGAGCGCCGTCGCAGCAGGCCGGTTCGAGCGGTAGGGGTCGCGCCACCGGCTAGAACCAGGGCTTGCCCTTCGGTCGGCCCGGCCCGCGACGAGGTCGCGGGCCGGGCCGGGTCAGGACGCCAACAGGCCCCGGCGGCTCAGCCGTTGAGGCTGGTGTGGTTCCACCAGCCCTGGCGGCCGACGGTGAAGTCGACGGCCGGGCCGGACCCGTCGATCTTGCCCTGGTACTGCTGCCCCTTCTTCAGCGGGCTCTCGATCAGCTTGTCGTGGGCGTCCCTGATCGAGTCGATGACGAGGGTCGGGACCTTCTTCAGCAGCGCCGGATCGATCGGCTGCCTGGGGGTGACGGTGATGGCCTCGTCCCAGTTGGGGCGCTCCGCGAGCTGGTGGGCCATGTGGACCTCGTCGCCTGCGCCGAACACCAGGTAGGTGAGGTATTCGGGGTAGGGCAGATTGCCCAGCTTGCGGAAGGAGAGCACGTTCTCCGGCTTGCAGTCCACCATGGTCTCCGCCGTGGTCATCTGCTGGAAGTCACGGCTGCCGTCCGGCTTCACGACGACCCGCTCCAGATGGACCCCGAACTCCTTGCCCTGCTGGAGCTCGGGGAGTTCGAAGTGGTGCGGGCAGCGCAGGGAGTAGAAGACCCGCTCGTTCTCGTGCTGGGCCAGATCCTTCAGGTACCTGTCCCGCAGTTCGCCGTTGTCCTTGATGGAGAAGTTGAAGACCGCCTGGAAGTTGTGGCCGGACTGGGGGTTGTACAGCGCCAGGTGGTAGAAGAACAGGTTCTTCTTGCCCAGCAGCAGGAAGCGGTGGATGTGCTCGTGTGCTGCCGTGGAGTCGGATGCGGGGGTGGGGGTCATGATGAGTTCTCGCCTTTCGTGGGTGGGGGGTTGTGGTGGAAGCTCCGCTGCCGCCGGGACCAGAAGGGCCGGTCGGGCCAGCGGGCTTCCTGCGCGTGCACGGCGCGGTGGCCGTGCTGGTAGGCGGTACGGGCCGTGCTGACCTTGGCCGCGTAGTCGGCCAGGGCCCCCCGCTCGCCGTGCAGCCGGGCGTCGACGGCCTGGCCGGCGCTCAACCCGGTGTAGAGGGCGGTGAGGATGCCCTGGGAGCTGAGCGGGTCGAAGGCGGCCGCCGCGTCCCCGGCGGCCGTCCAGCCGTCGCCGTGCACCCGGTCCAGATGCGCGCTGTGGGCGGCGGCCCGGCGGGGCGGGCGCAGGGTGGTGAGCCCGTGCGGGCGGGCCCGGCGGGAGATGTGCCGGGTGGCCAGCAGCCGTTGACGGAACCGCTCGGCGCCGCGCCCGGCGGCGACCGGCAGGTCGGGGTCGGTGAAGTAGGCGACCAGCCGCTGCCGGGAGGGCAGCAGCGCGGTGTACCACCAGCCGTCCTGGTCGGACTCGACCAGCGAACGGCCGTCGAGGGGGGTCTGCGGGGCCGGGTCGAGGGTGAGGTGGAGGGCGGTCAACTGGTCGCCGGTGCGCCGCCGGGCGCCGGAGCGGACGGCGATCGCGGCGCCGCGCCCGGTGGCGTCCACCACCCAGCGGCAGCGCACCGTACGTTCCCCGGCCCGGCCGGCCCGGTCGCGCAGGGCGAGCCGCCAGGTGCCGTCCGACTGCCGGGAGGGGCTCCGTACGGCGGTGTGCTCGGCGACCTCGGCGCCCGCCGCACCGGCGGCGGCGCGCAGCCGGCGGTCGAAGAGCGGACGGTCCAGGTGCCAGCCGTGGCCGTAGGGGTCGTGGAGGAAGTCCACGGCGTGCAGCTCCGGCGAGCCCCAGGCGGACAGGTTGCCGTGGCAGGGCAGATGGCCGCTGCCCAGGACCGGTTCGGCGACACCGAGGTCGGCGAGCAGCAGCCGGCCCATGGACACCAGCGCCTCACCGGCCTTGGGCGGGCCGGTGCCCGCGTCGGCCAGCAGGACCGTCCGGCCGGCGTGGGCGAGGGTGAGCGCGGCGGCACAGCCGGCCGGGCCACCGCCCGCGACCACGACGTCGTAGGCGGGGGCGGGGGTCACGGGGTGCCGTGGAAGGGGTCGAGCTTCTCCAGGTATCCGGCGGCGATCGACGACTCGTCCCGGCCGGTTGTCTCCATGACCTCCTGGATGGCCTGTTGGACGAGCATGGCTTCGACGGTCTCGGCCGCGATCTTGCCGGTCCAGATCTCGGCCGCGCCCGCCAGTTGGGGCACGCCCGCCTCGGGCACCTGGATGTTGAAGAGGTTGGCGTCGTCGGGGGCCGGCGGGTAGCCGGGCTCGGACTCGACCTGGATGTACCGGGGGAACTTGTTGTCGCCCACGGTGTATTCGTGCGGCTCGACGATGCCGAACTTGTACCAGTCGTCGATCATCTGCCGGCGCTGCTTGTTGAAGTCAGTGCCCTTCAGGCCGCGCAGCCAGACCGCCCGGTGCTCGAACGCCTTCTCCCTGGCGCTGTCGTCGGAGCCGCTGGGCGGGGTGTTGACGGTCGCGAAGTCGGACTGCTTGAGCACGTGGTTGGGCATCTGGGCGGGCCAGAAGGTGGGCAGGTAGGGGCTGTAGCGGGGGCCGAGCCCGGACCGTACCTGATAGCCGGAGCGGCAGCTCGCGGTGTCGCACTGCCAGGGGGCGGCCATCCAGCGGGTGAGGTCGCCCGGTCCCTGTGCGTGCAGCGGGCCGTTCTTGCCCAGGGCCTCCTGGACGCTGAGCGCGTCTCCGTAGTCGGGTTCCGGGTTCTCCGGTGTGCGGTGCAGGATGCGGAAGGGCTCGGCGTACATGGTCTTGTGCCGCATCGGCCAGGTGACCTCGCAGCCCGGGTGGAACGCGTCGGCGGCGCAGTTGTCCAGCGCGGCCCGGTCCAGCAGACCCGGTCGCAGGGCGACGGGCGCCGCGTCCACGTCCGGGTGGCCCTTACGGGGCGGGCCGGTGGTGAAGCGGCCGTCGGCCCATTGGGCCAGCATCCGGTCCTGCTCGGAGGAGATCTTGATGTGCTGCCGGACGGAGGTGGGTGTGCTGCTGGACATGTTGTCGCCGTAGAGCCACGGCCAGGGCAGCGGGGACGTCCCGTCCCGCTCGTAGTCACGCATGTGGATATAGACCTGGCGGCGGAGTTCCCGGCTGGCCGGGCCCGGGTCGGCGAGCCGCTTGCGCATGGCCGGGTCCAGGAAGTCGTGCGGGCCTGCCCAGCCGAACTGGGTGGCGAAGCCGTGGTTGGTCCACTGGAGCTCACAGAAGCGGCTCAGCAGCGGTTCGATGTGTTCCGGGTAGGAGATCTGCTGCACGGCGGGCAGGGTCTGCTCGGTGACGAACACGTCGTAGAGCAGGTCGTAGAGGGTGCGGACGGTCTTCACACCGGGCGCGTAGTGCGGCGGGGCGATCACGGCCCAGGCCGGGCTCGCGGTCTTCGTGACGCCGCCGATGGTGACCTCCGCCGTGACCGGACCGTCGGACACGTCGTCGTACCAGGTGTCATTGTTCGCGACGCCGGAGATCGGCTTCTCGGGACTGGCGTAGGAGGCCGACTTGCCGACGCCGCCGACGACCACCAGGCGGCCGTCCTCCTGGGCGGAGATCGATCCCAGGGAGACCGGCTTGTTCATGATCTTCCCGGCGAAGGCGGCGGTCTCGTGCAGGGAGGCGCGGATCTGCTTGCGGCCGGCGTCGATGACGAGCTTCTTCCGGTCGGCGCCCCGGACGTCGAAGTTCCGCCGGCGCCGCTGGGCCTCCGGCAGGCTGAGCGCCTCGGGGATGTCGAGCGGGAGGTGGAACTGGTACCAGGCGGCCTTCTTGTTGGCCAGGTGCACCGACCACTTGATCTCGGTGACGCCGTCCTCGCCCAGTTTGAGTTCCCGGACGGCCTCCCCGGCCTGGTTGTAGCCGTAGACCCGGAAGCGGGCGGCCTGCCGGATGACCTTCCCCGAGCTGTCCTTGTACGAGCCGGGCGGCAGCGGCGGCTGGTCCGGGGATTCCGGGCCGATGAAGGGCGGTTTGTCGCTGTTGCCGACCCGGGCTATGCCTATGGCGGGATGGATCTTGACCTGGACTATCTGCGTGTCCATCGAGGAGCCTTTCGCTGGGCGGGTGTGCTGCCCCCCGACGGCTCAAACGTGGATCAGCCCGGTGCCCGCCGTGACCTCCAGGCATCGCAATGGATGAACGGGTTCACCCTTTCGTGTCGGCGGCCCGGCCCGCTGCCGCCGTACGCAGCGGGCGCCGCGCCGCGGACCGCCCTCGTCAGTCGTCGGCGAGCCCCAGCAGCGCGGGCTTGTCGGCCAGGTCGCGGAAGGCCGCCCGCGGGTCCTGGAGCAGCTTGCGCTCGGTGAGGTCGAGCAGCCCGCAGACGGCGCTCACCTCGGCGGCCACCGTGCCGTCCGTCGTGCGGACGGTCTGCTCGATCCGGAAGGTCTTGCCCTCGCCCCAGACGAACGCACAGCTGACCTCGACCTCGTCACCGGCCCGCAGCTCGCGCCGGTAGCGGATGGTGGTCTCGACGGTCACCGGGCCGACGCGGCGGTCCACCATGGTGCTCTGGCGGATGCCGCTCGCCTGGAGCAGCGACCAGCGGGCGTGCTCGGCGTACTGAAGGTAGACGCTCTGGTTGAGATGGCCCTGGGTGTCCGTCTCGTAGCCGCGCACCGTGATCCCGACGGCGAACGGCTCCGCCGCGTCCGTACCGGCTGCCGGCTCCGCTGCTTCTGTCATGCGCGCTCTCCCCGCTCCCCCATCGGCGCCGGTCCGCCACGTGGGCCCCCGGGGCCTCATTGGCCACTGGCTTCACATCGTAGGTGTGGCGGTCACGGGGCCGGGGGTCTTTCCCGGGACCGGTCCCCGGCCCGTGTGCGGCGGCCGGGGACCGGACGCTGACGGCAGGGGCGGGCGCGTCAGGGGCTGCCCGTCTTCAGCCGCAGGTTCCACTTGTCCAGGATCTCGCCCACCGGCTGGAAGATGGTGAGGGTGGCACCGCCGAAGTTGCCGCAGCCGGCGGCGCCACCGCCCGAGTGCACGCCCAGGGCCTTCGGCGCGCTGGGCTGGGTGACATACGAACCGCCCGAATCGCCGGGCGCCGAGCAGGCGTTGGTGAACGACAGGCCCTCGATGACCGTGTTGCCGTAGTCCACGGTCTGGTCGACCCGGGTGATCTCCCCGCAGTGCCAGCCGCTGCTCTGCCCGGAGTGGCACAGCGACATGCCGGCCAGGCCCTCCTGCGCACCGGTGACGGTGACCGGCGTACCGCCCTGCCCGGCCACGTCCGCGCTGACCGTCCAGTCCGGCCGGTCGACCTCGACCAGCCCGAAGTCCCCCTCGCGGTCGTTGACGCTGTACCCGCCGCCGGGGTTGGAGGTCCCCATCCGGCTGCCGTCCTTGCCGAACGCGGCCTGATCGGCGGTGAGCGTGCAGTGACCGGCCGTCAGAAAGCCCTGGAAATCGCCCGGTCCGGTCACCGAGAAGCCGATGGAACAGATGCCGTCGCTGCCGGGCATCCAGCGCTCACCGCCCACCACCGTGCCGCCCTGCTGACGCGGCGTCTGGTCGCTGCGCTCGACGGTGACGGGGATCCGCGACCGGGCCCCCAGCGCGCGCACGGACGTCTCGAAGGCGGCGGTCCGGGCGGTGCGCCGGGTGCGGTCCATGCGGACCACCACACCGTTGGCGCGCTCGTCGACGCCCCAGCCGGTGATGCCGGGGACCCCGTCGCCGGCCCGGTCGGTGATCCGCCCCACCAGGGTCGTGAGCGCGGTGCGGCTGTGCGGCACCGTCTTGGGGACCGCCCCGGCGGCGCGCACCCGTTGGGCGTCGGCGGCGCCGGTGACCGCGACGACGAGTTTGCCGGTGGTCCGGTCGAACCACATCCCGGCGGGCGGGCTGCTCAGCGTCCGGCGCACGGCCGCCGCGGCACGGTGCGCATCGGTCTCCTGCGCGAGCCGGGTCCGCACCTGCACCGCGTTCAGCCCGAGGTCCCGGCGCATCGCGTCGAGCATGCCGCGCGGTGTGGGCTGGGGCGAGGGGTCGGGCCGGGGCACGCCGTGCGCCGGGCCGAACGGGCCGGCCGCCGCCACGACGGTGGCGACGGCCGCGCCCCAGAGGGCTGCCTTGCGAAAGCGGCGTTCCATCGGGGATCTCCTCGCGGTGTCGAGTGCACGTCGGATCCGATGTGGTGAGCGTGCTCGACACCGCGGTGTGCGGCATGAGGGCGGTCCCCGGCATCATGTCCCGGTGTTCCGTGAACCCGGCCGTCAAGTCCCCACCGTCCACGGCGCGGTGGCGTTCGTGCAGCTTCCCGAGGCGCTGCGCAATGTGACCTACTCGGGTGCCCGCCATCCGGGAGCGACGACACCTGAATGCCCGTCACACGTGGCGGACGGGGCAGCCGGTGCCCCCGGCCACCCCGCCCCGGGCCCCTTCGACGACCTGGCCGGGGGCGCGAACTGCCAGCGCTACGCCTACGCCGTGCTGCGCCACTTCGGCCTGCTGATCCCGCCGTTGCGCTCGGCGGAACTCTGGGCCGACGCACGGGCGACCCACCGGGTGGACCGTCCCCGGCCGCTGGATCTGGTCCTGTTCGACGGCGGCCCGGCGGCGGGCCGGCCACCGGGCTACGGCGCGCACGTGGGCGTGCACCTGGGCCCCGACCAGGTCCTGCACCTGTGCCGGGAGGCCGGCCGGCCCGCCGTATGGCGCTATGCGGACTTCGCGGCGCGGCCGCGCTACGGGCGCTTCCTCGGCGTCAAGCGGGCGGGGCGGGCCGAGGGGTACTGAGCGCTCCGGGGCCGACGAGGGCTGCCGAGGGGGCGCTGAGCGCTCCGGGCCGGCCGAAGGGCGCCGGACGCTCCGGGCGGGCCCAGGAGGTGCTGAGCGCTCAGAAGCCTCCGCCGTCGAAGCCGCCGCCACCGAAGCCCCCACCGTCGCCGAAGCCGCCGCCGTCACCGAAGCCGCCGCCGAAGTCGTCGCCGTTGAAGTCCGATCCGGAGTAGTCACCGCCGCCGGCGCCCGCACCGCCGAAGTCGGCGCCGTAGGCGGCGGACGACATCATCATGTTGCCGAGCAGCGTGCCCACCAGGAGGCCGGGCAGCAGGCCGCCGCCGAAGTAGCCGCCCGCCCAGGGGCCGTAGGCCGGGCCGGCGTCCCAGTAGGGGCGGTCGCCGTGCGCGGTCCTGACCGTACGGGCCAGCGGCTCCCGCCCGTCGTCCATCCGGCTCTTGTCCGCGGCGCAGACCGGCACGGTGCGCTCGGCACCGCCCTCCGGGGCCCACCGGACGTCCACGACGGACGGACCGTGCCGTGGATCGAAGAAGCAGGGCAGCCGGCGCTCGGGCAGCGGCTCGCCCTCCCGTCGTGCGGCCAGGGTGGCCAGCGAGAACCGGCCGTCCTCCAGCGCCTGGGTCACCCCCTGGACGTCGCCGGGGTGCTGGGCGGACGCCATCGCCGACTTGGCGTTCTCGTAGGAGTCCAGCGCATGGCTGTAGTCCGCGCGCATCGCGTCGTCGGCGCCGGGCTCGGCGGGGTTGAAGTCGAGCCGGTCCAGCTCCTCGCCGAAGGCGGTGATGTCCTCGTCGACGACGACCCGCAGATCCTCCAGCGCGGCCCGCTCCGCCTCGATCCGCCTTCTGCGGTTGCGGCGGGCGATCGCGTACGCGCCGCCGCCTCCGACGGCCACCAGCACCCCGAGCCCGATCGCCGTGCCGGTGTCGAAGCCGCTGCCGCCCGAGCCGCCCCAGGAGGCGGGGGCCTGGCCGTGTGCCGACCGTGCGGCCGTGTCGACGAAGCTGTTCAGGCGCTCGTTGACCGTCGGGTAGTCGGAGCTCTTGACCGATCCGACGAGGTTCTGCACCGAGTCGCGCGTCATCACCCGCGGGTCGGCGCCGGCGTTGAAGCCGTTGCCGAGCTCGACGGCGTAGACGCCGCTGATGCCGACCTTGGTGCGCAGGTCCCGCAGCAGGGTGCCGGGCTGGTACTCGGCGGCCCGGGGCAGCACGGCGACAAAGATCGGCTTGTCCGCGTCCTTGATTTTCTTGGCCAGCGCGTCCGCCTGGGCACGGGAGAACTGGTCCGTGGCGCGGGGATCGACGTAGACCGGGCCCTTCTCCAGGGCCGCCGCGGCCTGGTCCAGCCCCCCAGCGGCGCGGGCACCCGGTGCCATCGCGGCGACCACCGCCAGCAGTGCGGCCACCAGCAGGAGGACTGGTCCGATCAGCGCACGACGAGTTGCGGTCTTCATGTGTTCGACGCTACCCGAACCGCACTTTCAGGACATCACCGGAGCCGGGATCAATTCCGTCCCGAGCGGTGGATTCTCCCTCCCGTCCAGGGGGCTGTCGCGCCGGAACTGTCCATCCAGGTGATCGCTCAGCGCGTCGTTTTTGATGCTCGGAGTGCCGGGGATGTTCGGCTCGCCCCTCCCCCGAGGAAACGAGGAGACGATGTGCAGGGCCACCTCGATGGCCACCACTCTGGCCGTCGCCGTCGCCACCACCGCCGTCGGCTGCATGCTGGTGATCTCGCTGGCGCCGTCGCGCCCGGACACCGGGAAGAGTGGTCCCGCGGCCGGCCGGGCGATGGCCGCCACGGCCGGCCATGCGGGCTCGGCCGCGCGGGCCGCGACCTCCGCCCTCGGCGCCCCCGCCGCCAGCGCCGACCCCGAGGAGTTCGCCTCGCCCACGACGGGGCGGATCGAGGTGACCGCGCCGGAGCCGGGCGTCGACTACAAGGCAAACGGCAGTTTCGTGGTGGCCTGGAACAACAGCACGGGCGAGGAGGTGGACGTCTGGCTGCGGACGGCGACGGGCCAGGGCCGGTCGGAGCGGGTGGCGCTGGTCGCGACCAAGGCCGGTGCCGGGCGGGCCGGCGAGGCACTCGTGACGCTGCCCCGGGTGCCGCCCGGCAAGCGCTACTTCCTGGAGGTGGCGACCGCCGACGGCGCGGTCAGCGGCTTCAGCCGGATCTTCGCCATCACCAACTGACCGGCGGCCACCGGCCACCCCGGCCCACGGCT